>JAHWKY010000062.1 GCA_019347575.1 Actinomycetota bacterium
TGTCGATCACAGACGAGACACTCCACGTCACCCCTTCCACTCGTCACGGAGTGCAACCATCTCAGCAGTTAGCGCGCTCAAGCGACAGTCCGACAGTCAACACAGGGGAGAACCTCACCCGGCCAGTGGCGGAGAGAAGCGACCATGGGCTATGCGGGAGGCGGACGGTGAACCGGTCGGGTTCAGCACCGCGGACCGGATCGTGTTCGGTGACACGGTCTACATGCATCTGCATCTGCTGCGGGTCGAGGACCGGAACGAGGGCTATGGCACCGAAGGTTCGCCTGTTCGCCCACACGTACCTGGAACTGTTCTAGTTGAAGCGGCTGCACTGCGAGCCGCATGCGAGCGGCTCAGCCGATGCCGGCGGCCTCGCCGCGCGCGACCAGCTTCTCGGCCATCTTGCGCGAGGCCTCGTCGATCATCTTGCCTTTGAACGACGCGGCGCCGCGGCCGGCCTCGATCGCCTCCCGGTACGCGTCGAGCAGCTCGCTCGCGTGCTGGAACTGGTCCTTGGTGGGGGTGAACACCTCGTTCGCGATCTCGATCTGCGACGGGTGGATGCACCACTTGCCGTCCATGCCGAGCAGCTTCGCCCGGGTCGCCGACTCGCGGTAACCCTCGGCGTCCCCGTAGTCGCCGAACGGCCCGTCGACCGCGTCGGCGCCGATGGCGCGGGCGTTGTTGGTGATCTGAGCGATGATGTAGTGCCACTGGTGGCCTGGGTAGTCGGGCTCGACCATGCCGAGGTCGAGCTGCGGCACCCCCTGGTCGGCGGCGTAGTCGCCGGGCCCGAAGATGAGCGCCTCGGTCCGGTCGGTGACGCGCGCTATCTCGGTCATGTTCACCGACCCGGTCCCGGTCTCGATCTGTACCTCGAGGCCGAGCCGGTGCCCGGTCTCGAGGTCCTTCTCTAGCTGGTTCAGGAGGTTCTCGACGAACCACAGCTGCCCGGCGTCCTGAACCTTGGGAATCATCAGACAGTCGAGCTGATCGTGGGCGCCGCGCACCACCTCGATGATGTCGTCGTACATGTAGCGGGTGGTGGCGTCGTTCACCCGGACCACCACGACCTTGCCCGCATAGTCGTTGCTGTTGAGCGCCTCGACCACCTTGGCGCGGGCGCCCTTCTTCTCGTCGGGGGCGACCGCGTCCTCGAGGTCGAGGAAGATCTGGTCCGCCTCGCCCTCCGCGGCGCGGGCCATCATCTTGGGGTCGGAGCCGGGCACCGCGAGGCAGGAGCGTCGCAGGCGGGTGGGGCGCTCCGACGCCGACCCCACGCTGTGGAACGGGCTGGTGGGCATGTCTCGTCCTTCCGTCAGGTCGGTCGTCCGAGCCCGTCGCCCCGCAGTGAGGCGTCGAGCAGCTGGACGGTGTGCAGGACGCGCACGTCGCGGTCCGATGCGTGCAGGTGCCGCTGGAGCTGGAGCAGGCAGCCGGGGTTGCCGCTGCAGACCACGTCCGGCTCGGTCGCCAGGACGTGATCGGCTTTGCGGCGACCGAGGTCGGCGGCGGCCTGCGGGTGCAGGAGGTTGTAGATCCCGGCCGAGCCGCAGCAGATCTCGGGCTCCATGATCTCGCTGAGCTCGACGCCGGGGATGTCGGCGAGCAGGCGGCGGGGCTGGCGGCGAACCTGCTGGGCGTGCTGGAGGTGGCAGGCGTCCTGGTAGGCGACCCGTGCCCGCACGGGGTGCCGTTCGGCCCGCGGCCCCAGCTCGTCGAGGAGCTCCGAGACGTCGCGTACCCGCTCCTCGAACGCGAGCGCCCGACCCGCCCAGCCCGGCTCGTCGCGCAGGAGCGTCGCGTACTCCTTCAGACTCGACCCGCAGCCCGCCGCGTTGATGACGACCGCGTCGACCTCCGTGTCCTCGAACATCTCGATCATGGCCTTGGCCCGCGCGATCGCGGCCTCCTCGTTGCCCGAGTGGAGCTCGAGCGCACCGCAGCACGGCTGGTCGCCGGGGACGATCACGTCGCAGCCCTCGAGCGCGAGCACCCGCGCGGTGGCAGCGTTGACGTCCGCGAAGAACACCGACTGCACGCAGCCGGTGACGAGTCCGACCCGTGCCCGGGCGGGGCCGCCCCGGGCGGGGACGTGCTCGGGCAGGCGCCGGCCGAGGTCGGCCAGGTGCACGTCAGGCAGCAGCGACTCCAGGGTCCGCACCTGCTCGGGTAGGGCACCCAGGAGCCCGGTGCGGGCCGCGAGCCGATCGAGCCGCAGGGCGCGGTACAGCCAGCCCAGCAGCGCCGCCACCCACAGGCGACGCGGGTGCGGGAACAGCCAGAAGATCAAGCGGCGCAGCAGCCGCTCACCCCGGCCGCGGGGGTAGTTGCGCTCGAGCTGGGGGCGGGTGGCCTCGATCAGCCGGTCGTACTGCACCCCGGACGGGCACGCGGTGACGCACGCCATGCAGCCCAGGCACAGGTCCAAGTGACGCACGAACGTGTCGTCCATCTCGACCTCGCCCTCGAGGCCCATCTGCATCAGGTAGATGCGTCCACGTGGCGAGTCCATCTCCTCGCCCCACAGCGCGTAGGTGGGGCAGGTGGGCAGGCAGAAGCCGCAGTGGACGCAGTCCGCGATCAGATCTGCGGACGGCGGGCGGTGCGCGTCGAACACGCCGAAGTCGACCCGCTCGTCGACCTCGGTCACCACCCGTCCCGGATCTCCGATCCCGCCCTGGGCTCGCTGTTCAGCGCTGCTCACCGTCGCCCCCTCACGAGCCGAACACGAACCGGCCAGTTGCGCAGCGGCCGTCCGGATCGAAGCGGCGCTTGACCGCCCGCATGAGCGCCTGGGCCTCCGGTGGCGGTGCCCTCCCCTCGACCTCGACGCCCTCGCGTCGGCGCCGGACGGTCACGTGACCGCCCAGGCCGACCACCGCGTCGCGCCACGAGCGGGTCACCGAAGCGTGGTCCGCCGGTTCGCCGCCGGCGAGGCGGACCGTGTGCAGCCCGAGACCGGCGTGGCTGCGGACGCGGACATGCACGCCCGCCGGCTCGGTGACCCGGTGCAGCGCCTCGAGCGCGGTCCCGAGCTGACCGGGCAGGGTGCCCGCCCGCAGCACGGTTTCGCCCGGCTCACCGGTCAGCCCGCGGACCGACTCCCACTGGTCCCGCTCCTCGTCGCCGGCGGCCACCTCACTGTCAAGCCGGTGCTCGCCGGCCAGGTCCCGGACGGTGCGGGCTTGCGCCGAGACGGAGTCGTCGACCAGACCCTGGATCCGCACGCGCAGCTCGCCGGTCCTCGCCCCTCCGATCCAGTCCACCGCGGTGGGTACCACCGGCGATACGAGCAGCGCGAGGGTGAAGTCGGTCGCCTCGCTCGCGTCACACGGGACGCGCACGGTCCGGCTCGCCGTCGGCAGCGGGTGGAGGCGGACCACGAGCTCGGCGACCAGCCCGAGGGTCCCCAGGGAGCCGCAGAAGAGCTTGCCGAGGTCGTAGCCGGCGACATTCTTGATGACCTTCCCTCCGGAACGCGCGACCGCGCCGTCGGAGGTGACGACCGTCACACCGATCACGAGGTCGAGCATGGCCCCGTACCGGTGGCGGCTGGGGCCGTGGTCGTTGGCGGCGTAGACGCCGCCCACCGTGGCGCCCTCCTCGGCGAGGGGCGGGTCGATCGCCAGCCACTGGCCAGCGGCCGCCAGCTCCTCCTGGAGCCGAGCGAGGGGCATGCCCGCCTGGACGGAGGCGGTCGCGTCGGCCGGGTCGTGGGAGAGGAGGCGGGCCATCCCACCGGTCTCCACCACGAGCTCCGGGTCAGGGCCGGGGGGAGCCCACTCGGCCTTCGTGCCGCCGCCGCGGAAGGCGAGCGTGCGTCCGCGTCCGGCGTCGAGCACGGCTTCCCGCGCCTCGGCGAGGCCGGTGGGACGGACGGTGTCGGTGCCGAGGTCGGTGGTGGTCACAGCCGCGCCGCCAGCCCAGCTTCCTCGATGGCGTGCGGGCGGTAGGGGCCCGGACGCTCACCGCAGAGGCGCGGGGTCGGGAACACCTTGCCGGGGTTGCAGATCCCCTGCGGGTCGAACGCGTCCCGGACGCGCGTCTGCACCGCGAGATCCTCCTCGGAGAACATCTTCGGCATCGAGCAGGCCTTGTCGGTGCCCACGCCGTGCTCACCGGTGATGGAGCCGCCGACCTCGACGCACATCTCGACGATGCGGATGGCGACCTCCTCGGCGGCGTCCGCAGCTCCCTCGTCGGCGGAGTCGTACAGCACCAGCGGGTGCAGGTTCCCGTCACCGGCGTGGAAGACGTTGGCGACCCGGAAGCCGCTGTCGTCGGAGAGCTCGTCGATCCGAGCGAGGACCTCCGCGAGCTTGGTGCGCGGGATGACCCCGTCCTGCACGAAGTAGTCGGGCGAGAGGCGCCCCATGGCCGCGAACGCCGCCTTGCGCGCCTTCCAGATCAGCGCCCGCTCGTCCGCGTCCTGCGCCACCCGGATCGCGGTCGCACCCGCGTCGCGACACAGCTCTTCGACGCGGGCGAACTCGTGCTCGACCTCCGCCGCGGGTCCGTCGGCCTCGACGATCAGCACCGCGCCGGCGTCGAGGTTGAGCCCCGCATGGGCGTCCTCCTCACAGGCGTGGATGGCGAGGTTGTCCATCATCTCCATGCCGGCCGGGATGATCCCCGCGTCCGTGATGGCCGCGACCGCATCACCTGCCTGCGCGGGGCTGTCGAAGTCGGCCATGAGGGTGCGGACCGACTCGGGGACGCGGCTCAGCCGGACCACGATCTTGGTGGCGATCCCGAGCGTGCCCTCCGATCCGATGAACACCCCTCGCAGGTCGTAGCCGGGAGGATCGTGCACCGCGCCGCCCAGCCAGGTCACCGAGCCGTCCGGGAGCACCACCTCCATGCCGAGGACGTGGTTGGTGGTGAAGCCGTACTTGAGGCAGTGCACTCCGCCCGAGTTCTCGGCCACGTTGCCGCCGATCGAGCAGACGATCTGGCTGGACGGGTCGGGGGCGTAGTAGAGCCCGTGGCGGGCGACCGCCTGCGAGATCGCAGCGTTCGTGACCCCCGGCTGGACGGTCATGCGCTGGTTCGGCACGTCGATATCGACGATGTCGCGCATCCGGGCCAGGACGATCAGCACCCCGTCGGCGTGGGGCAAGGCTCCGCCCGACAGGCCGGTGCCGGAGCCCCGGGCGACGAAGGGGACGTCGAGGTCGGCGCAGGCGACGATCGCGGCCACCTGCTCCGTGGTGGTCGGAAGGACCACGAGGCCGGGCTGCACCCGGTAGCCGGTGAGGCCGTCGCACTCGTAGGTGCGGAGCTGGGCCGGCTCGCTGATGACGCCGTCGGCTCCCAGCAGATCCACCATCCGCTCGCGCAGCGGCTCTGGCAGCATGGTCTCCCCCGGACAGACCGGTGACGGCACCTCCGCACCGTGGACCCGACGGTACTCCCTCTCCACCGTCCACGGGAGCGGCCTCCGGCACCACGATGTACGAAAGTACGTGCCACGACCACCCCCTCCCGTGCGATTGTCCCCTCGGCCGGGAATGGTGGCTCACCCGGTGGGATCGGCTACGGAGGGCGTTGTGGCGGACGTCACCGAGGACGCGGGCGCGGCGAGGCGAGAGACGGCGACGGAGGTCCCGAGCAGGTACCTCCCGTCGGTGTCCTACCGGGATCTGCCGGAGGCGCTGCCGCTGAAACGCATCGTCGGTCCGAGCGTCGTGCTGCTCGCCGTCTCCATCGGATCCGGCGAGTTCGTCCTGTGGCCGTTCATCAGTTCACGGTTCGGGACCACGCTGCTGTGGATCGCGGCCCTGGGCATCCTCACCCAGTACTTCATCAACATGGAGATCGAGCGCTACACGCTCGCCACCGGCGAGACGGCGGTGACGGGGTTCACGCGGCTGTGGAAGCAGTGGTCGTGGCTGTTCATCATCATGACCATCGTCCCCTGGGTGTGGCCCGGCTGGGCGACCGGGGCATCCACGACCGCCGGCTTCGTGTTCGGCTGGGAGAGTGGCACCGTCAACATCGTCACGGTCCTGGGGCTGACCGCGATCGGGATCGCGCTCACCGCGTCCCCGATCGTCTACAACTTCGTCGAGAAGTTCCAGATGGTGATGGTGGGCGCCATCTTCGTGTTCCTGCTGTTCGCGGTGGTCATGGCCACCCAGGCCGAGGCGTGGACCAGCCTGTTCCAGCCCGCCCGGCCGGCGTTCGACGCAGACCTCACGCCGGCGGTGCTGCTCGGCGCGCTCGCGTTCGCGGGGGCCGGCGGGTCGGTGAACCTGGCGCAGAGCAACTGGATCCGTGACAAGGGCCTCGGGATGGGCGCCCACATCCCCAGGATCGAGTCGCCGCTGACCGGCGAACCGATGGCGATCGCGTCCGTCGGGCACACCTTCCGCTCCGACGAGGACAACCTGCGCCGCTGGCGTGAGTGGTGGCGGGTGGCCAACCAGGAGCAGTTCTGGTTCTTCTTCGTCCTGGGGCTGATCTCGATCATCGTGCTGTCGGTGTTGACGGCCTCGACCGTGTTCGGGCAGGAGCTCGAGGGCGGGTTCGCGTTCATCGAGGCGGAGGGGGAGGTGCTGGCCGAACGGATCGGCACGTGGTTCCGGACCTTCTTCTGGCTGGCGGGGGCGGTCGTGCTGTTCTCGACGAACCTCGGGGTCCTCGACCACGTCGGCCGGGTGGTGGCCGACATCGTGAAGATCAACTGGCTGCGCGACAGCGAGTTCTGGAGCGAGAGCAAGCTGTACTTCGCCATCGTGTGGGGCGAGATCATCCTGGGGGCGGTGATCCTGCTGACGGCCATCGACCAGCCGCTTCTCCTGCTCGTGATCGCGTCCTCCCTCAACGGCCTCGTCATGTTCGTCTACTCCATCCTCCTGATCCAGCTGAACCGGACCGCGGTCCCGGCGGCCGTCAAGATCACCGGTGTGCGGTTGGGTGCGATGGGGTGGTCGGTGCTGTTCTTCGGGTTCTTCTCCGCGATCCTGCTCCAGGATCAGTTCGGCAAGCTCGTCGGAGGTTGACCGTGCTGAAGCGGTTGTGGCTGAGGTTCCTGCTCGCGGCGACGATCTGGGTCGTGCTCGTCGTGCTCGCCCAACTCGTCGGCCTCATCTGAGCTACCAGTCGCACTCCGGGTAGGCGACGAGCCGGCGGTTGAGGTCCTCGACAGGCCGCGCGGGCAAGTTCGACGCGCGCGAGTCGCGGGCGGGAGGTCGCGGCGACCAAGCTGCCAGCGATCGGCCGGTTCGCGGCGTTCCACGTCGGGTTCAGACGACTCAACGAACGGGTCACCGAGCGCTTAGCGCTTCAGGACGAGCGCTACAAGTCGGTGCGGGTCGGTTACGGTCGCTCCCCTCGCCGGGCAGCGTCGCGCCGGCGTCGCGGACCGTGTCCACTCCAGCCCGCAGCCCTTCGGGCCACCGCGACGCAGCAGGCACGCGTAGAAGTCGTCGATGTCCACCGCGGTCTGCTTGGCCACCGGCAGATCCCCCAGATGTGGCACCAGGTGGCAGGTGGTCGCCCACCGAACCGTCGCCTGCGTCGACGGCTCCCACTCCGCCGACGCCGCCGAACATCGTTCCAGCAGCTCGGCCAACGTGCCCTCGTGTGTAGCAGCGTTGTCGACCTCCGCTACCAGGGCCTCCAACGCCTGAAGCACTACCCGGCGGCTGCCGTGCACGGTGCGGGTCGCGTACCGCTGCCGGCCCGTGTCGGGGTCGACGTCCCGGTAGACGCGAACTCCCACAGGCGTCACGTCCGCGCTGACGGATCGAACCTCGCTTGTTCGTCATGGCCGTGCTCCTCTCCCCCGACTGGAACCCATGGGCAAACCATGGTCAGAACAACCGGCGACCTCCACCTTGGCAAAGAAATCCCATGAAGACGACGTGCCGAAGCCGGATGTCGTGAGAGTGGGATATCCCCCTACTGCCGGCCGCCACGTAGGAGATGGGATGCCGGGATGGGGACTGCCCTGCCGTGGGTCCGGTCAGGTGTGGCTGTTCCAGACGGTGCGGACGGCGTCGGCGACGGCGGGGGCGACCTCGGCGTTGAAGACGCTGGGCACGATGTAGGTGGGGTGCAGCGCGTCGCCGACGACGTTGGCGATGGCGTGCGCGGCGGCGGCCTTCATCGGTTCGGTGATGGCGGCCGCGTAGGCATCCAGCGCACCGCGGAACACCCCGGGGAAGGCGAGCACGTTGTTGATCTGGTTGGGGTAGTCGCTGCGTCCGGTCGCGACGACCGCGGCGTGCTCGGCTGCTGCGTGGGGGTCGACCTCCGGGTCGGGGTTGGCCATGGCGAACACGATCGCGTCGTCGGCCATCGCGGACAGCTCGGACGGGTCGAACAGGTCGGGGCCAGACACGCCGATGAACACGTCGGCTCCGGACAGCGAATCGACCAGGCTGCCGGTCGCGCCCTCGCTGTTCGTGTTGTCGGCCATCCACCGTTTCGAGACGTTCAGACCCTCGCGGCCGGGGTGCAGGATCCCACTGCGGTCGCTGCAGATGATTTCGCCGACCCCTTCGGCCAGTAGCAGTTTGGCGACCGCGACCCCGGCGGCACCAGCACCGGCCATCGCCACCCGGATATCGTGCATGCGTTTGCTGACCACCCGCAGCGCGTTGAGCAGCGCCGCCAACGTCACGATCGCGGTGCCGTGCTGGTCATCGTGGAACACCGGGATGTCCAGCGACTCGCGCAGCCGCGCCTCGATGTCGAAGCAGTCCGGGGCGGCGATGTCCTCGAGGTTGATCCCGCCGAACACCGGCGCCATGGCTTGGACCGTGGCCACGATCTCGTCCGGATCGTTCGTAGCCAGGCACACCGGCCATGCATCGACCCCCGCGAACCGTTTGAACAGCACCGCCTTGCCCTCCATCACCGGCAGCGCACCGACCGGGCCGATGTCACCCAGTCCCAGGACCGCGGAACCGTCGGTCACGATCGCGACGGTGTTGCCCTTGATCGTCAGCGCCCGGGCGTCCTCCGGCCGCTGCGCCAAGGCCTGTGACACCCGCGCGACCCCGGGCGTGTACGCCATCGACAGATCGTCGCGGGTCTTCAACGGCACCCGCGGTGTCACCTCGATCTTCCCGCCCAGGTGCAACAGGAACGTGCGATCGCTCGTGCGGTGCACCCGCACACCCTCGGCGGCACCGACGGCCTCCTCGATGCGATCCGCGTGGTCCGAGTCGTTCGCGTTCACCGTGATATCGACCACGGGATTGCCGCCGTCAGGCTCCACGAAATCGACCGCCGTCACCGCCCCACCAGCCTCACCCACCGCGGTGGTCGCCCGGCCCAACGCCCGATGATCACCAGCCTGCAGATGCACCCGCATCGTGATCGAGTACGACGCACTCGGAACCACCATCCGACCACTCCTCGCCCACCGGGCACACCCAACCTAGCGCCGACCTTCCGGCTCGCCGCTTGGAACCGATGAAGCCTGGCCGTCGTGCAGGGGTGTCACATGATGGGGATTTCGAGCAGTGCCGGAGTCCAGTCGCGAGTCCTGTCCGACCTCCACGACCCGCTCGACGATCGAGACGTAGTCTGCGGAAGCAGATCGAGGAGGCCACGGTGACGGTGCCCGAGTTGACAGCTACCGACCAGGTCGGACGGCCGTGGCGACTGTCGAACCATCTCGACGCGGCGGCACTGATCGTCACGCTCCGCGGAGACTGGTGACCGTACTGCCACGGCCAGCTGGTCAGCCTGGCCCAGAGACACGGCGAGTTCCTCGACACGGGCGTGCGTCTGTACGCGGTGTCGGTCGATCCTCCGCGTCAGAACTCGGCGATGATCGAGAAGCTGCATCTCCCGTTCCCGTTCCTGAGCGACCCGGATCGCGACCGCATGATCGGCCCGTTGGGCGTCTCCGATGAACACGACCCGCGGCGGATCGCCCGGCCGGCGATGATCCTCGTGCGTCCCGGAGGCGAGGAGGCGTGGCGGTTCGTGTCGCGTGACTTCGCCGACCGCCTTCCCGAGGACGAGGTCCTCGAGCAGGCCCGCACACTCGAGCTCCCGGCGACATCGCAGGAACCGCCCACGACGGGCGATCCGGAGCCGGGCCCGAAGGCGATGCCACTGACGGACCTTCCCGTGTACTTCCGGGGCGCGAAGTTCGCGGCCAAGGCGATGGGCCTGCGGCACCCGGCGGCCAAGGACGACGCCGACCGGCTGTTCGACCAGATGGACGGTTACATGCGCGTGGTGCGCGAGTTCCGGGAGGCCACGGGCGCGTAGCGGGTCCCCCTGTAACCCGGCGCGAGACGGCGGCCGCCACACGGCGGCCGCCGTCGTGCGACAATCCGGCGAGCGTGCGCATGCGGGGCACGACGATCGGGAGACCCGCCACCAGTGTCACGGCTGCCAGAACCGGGCGAGACGTGGAACGACCGGTACGAGATCACCGCCGAGCTCGGGCGCGGTGGCTTCGGTCGTGTCTACCGGGCGCGGGATCTGCTGCTCGAGCGTGACGTCGCGATCAAGATGCT
>JAHWKY010000063.1 GCA_019347575.1 Actinomycetota bacterium
CCGGATCTGGTCGACGCTTCTGACCTCGCTTCGCTGGCGACCGAACGCGGCGCCGGGTTCCTGTCGGCCGGCAAGGCGTCCTACCGCTGGCGGCCCTTCCAGCACATGACGGAGAACGGCGTCTCGGGCATCCCCACCCGCTCGACGGCCGAGAAAGGCGAGAGGCTGCTGGAAGCCGCCGCGCAGTCGATCGCCGCTTCGATCACCTCGACGAGCAGTTCCGTACGCAGCTCGTCCCCGTGGTCGCGGAGTACCTCTCGGAGTGCCATGCCCCGTTCCCTTCGTCGTCTGAGCACCATCGTGGAGCACCCTGGCAGCCGGTGGCGGGCGTGGGCACGGCCGAAAGGGAGCGACGCGAGGGCCGACCGCCCCGCGGCTACCGGATCGGTTCGATGCCCAGTTCGTCCATCAGCGCGCGGACGCGGCGTTCGATCTCATCGCGGATCGGTCGGACGTCTTCCAACGGCTTGCCGGCGGGGTCGTCCAGTTCCCAGTCCACGTAGCGCTTACCTGGCACGACCGGGCAGGAGTCCCCGCAGCCCATGGTCACGATGACGTCGGCGGCATTCAGGGTGTCGTCCGTCCAGGGCTTCGGGTGGTCCTCGGTGACGTCGATGCCGACCTCGGCCATCGCCTCGGCGGCCACGGGGTGGATCCGTTCGGCGGGGTTGGAACCCCCCGAGAGCACATCGACGCGGTCGCCGGCGAGGTGGCGCGTCCAGCCGGCGGCCATCTGTGAGCGACCGGCGTTGTGGACGCACAGGTACGTGACGGTGGGCTTATCGGTCACGCCGCGACCTGCCCGGCCAGTAGGTCGACCCGACGGCTGATCTCGTCGAACGCCGCCTCGAAGGCGTCACGGTCGCCGCCGATAGGGTCCGCCACCGACCAGTGCACCAGCGGCGCCTGGGAACCCAGTCCTGACTCTCGCGCGCGGTCGCACACCGACACCACCAGGTGAGGGTCGACATCCACGTCCTGGTAGCTGCGCGGACGCGCATCCGACAGGTCCAGCCCGTGCTCGGCGGCGACCTCGACGGCCAGCGGGTGTACGGCCGTCGCAGGGTCGGTGCCCGCTGACATCGTCGGGCCACCGGTACGTGCCCCCCACAGCGCCGATCCCATCTGTGACCGCGCCGAGTTGTGCGTGCACACGAACAGCACCGGACCGCCTCCCAGACGCGGTACGTCGGACAGGCTGGCCAGCACGTCGGGGCGCAGGCTCACGTAACGGCGCCGACCGTCCCCCTGTGAACGGCGACGCTCGATCAGCCCGAGCTCCTCCAAGACATCCAGGTGGAACGCCAGCAGGTTCGAAGCCAACCCCGTCAGCTCCTGCAGCTCGGTCGGCGTGCGATCCGACGGCCACAACGCGTCCACCATCGCCAGACGGTGTTCATCACCCAACGCCCGATGGAGCGCAGCGCGGTCTTCGACCGCCACGTTCAGGACAGCCTCCGATCCAGGTTATCTCAGCGCAGGTTGAGTCTATCACGTTCGACGTGAGGATCGACGCTGGTCCGGGGGCGTAGGCGAGTTGCGTCTCCGTTCATCGGTAGTTCACCTCGCTGTGGGCGCGCGTGCACGTGCGCTCCGTAGGTTGCGGGCAGCGCTGGACGAGCCGGCGCTCGCTGAACCCCGTGCCTACGGGTGACCGACGGGGTCGACATCCAAGGAGCGAACGTGAACAGATGGTCCATCGTTGCGGTGCTGGCCAGCATCGCCCTGCTTGCAGCCGCGTGTGGCAACGCGCCCGATGATCGTGCCGCGGACACTGGCGGTACGACGGGTGGAGAGACGTCCACCGGCGGCGGCGACGGCGACCTGTCCGGTTCGATCGCTATCGACGGCTCGTCGACGGTCGCCCCCCTGACCGATGCCGTCGCCGAGGAGTACGCCGCCGAGCGGCCGGACGTCACGGTGAACCTGTCCGTCTCGGGCACCGGAGGCGGGTTCGAACGGTTCTGTGCCGGTGACACGCAGATCTCGAACGCTTCCCGACCGATCACGCAGGAGGAGGCCGACACCTGCGCGGAGAACGGGATCGAGTTCACGGAGGTGCGCGTGGGCACGGATGCCCTGACGATGGTGACACATCCAGAGACGGGGTTCGTGGATTGCCTCACTCAGGATGAGGTCGTGCGCATCTGGGGGCCGGATGGAGTGTCGAACTGGAGCGAGGTCCGCGACGGGTTCCCCGACGAGCAGCTCCAGATCTTCGCGCCCGGCAGCGACTCGGGGACGTACGACTTCTTCAACGAGACGGTGCTCGAGCCGAACGGCATCGAGGAGCCTCGCCAGGATTTCAACGCCTCCGAGGATGACAACATCATCGCGCAGGGGATCATCGGCACGCCCGGCTCTTGGGGGTTCTTCGGCTACGCCTACTACCAGGAGAACACCGAGTCCGTGAAGGCCTTGGAGTACGACGCGGGCGACGGCTGCGTGGCTCCTGCCCCAGAGACGGCCCAGGATGACAGCTACAAGCTCGCGCGACCGCTGTTCATCTACGTCAAGAACAGCGCGCTGGCTGAGCCGCACGTGGCGGACTTCGTGACCTTCTACCTCGAGACCGTGAACGACCTCATCGACGAGATCGGCTACATCGCCGCGTCTGACGAGACGATCGCCGAGGCGCAAGCGAAGGTGGAGCAGGCCATCTCCGACGCCGGCTGACCACGCAGTAGCCTCGCTGGGGCCGCGGCGACCCGTGGCCCCAGCTCACCCGCCACCCGATCTTCCGGCTCTTCGAAGTGCAGCGGAGGACCATGTCGCAGGTACAACCCCAGGCGTCCGGAGCTGGCGTCGCCACCGACTCCGGACCCGATGCTCCGTCGCCGTTGACCACGTCTCGGAAGCGTTACGGTGAACGGGCGATACTCACGGTGCTGTGGCTGTGCGGAGCGATCTCGATCGTCACGACGGTGGCGATCGTCGCGGTCCTCGCGGTCGAGGGCAGCGTCTTCTTCCGCAACATCGACGTCGTCGAGTTCTTCACCGACACCGCGTGGCGTCCGTTCGGCAACCCGGAGAGCGAAGCGTTCCGGATCGGGATCCTGCCGCTGGTCAACGGGACACTGCTGGTGACCGGTATCGCCCTGGTCGTCGCCGTTCCGTTGGGGCTGGGGGCCGCCAGCTACCTGTCGGAGTACGCCTCGTCGCGGGTCCGCAAGACCCTCAAGCCGATGCTGGAGATCCTGGCAGGGATCCCCACCGTCGTGCTGGGCTACTTCGCGCTCACGTTCGTCACCCCGCTGCTGCGCGACATCCTGGGACAGTCGACCGTGCAGATCTTCAACGCGGCCAGCGCCGGGATCGTCATGGGGATCATGATCATCCCGACGGTCGCCTCGCTCTCGGAGGACGCGATGACCGCGGTGCCGCGGGCGCTGCGTGAGGCGGCCTACGGCCTGGGGGCCACCAAGCGTCACGTCGTCACCCGGGTGGTGTTCCCGGCCGCGCTGTCGGGGATCGTCTCTGCGGTGATCCTGGCCATGGGCCGTGCCATCGGCGAGACCATGATCGTTGCGATCGCCGCGGGCAACCTGCCCAACATGACGGTCAACCCGTTCGAACAGATCCAGACGATGACCGCCTACATCGTCCAGGCCGTGACCGGTGAGGCGCCGCGGGGCAGCCTCACCTACCAGTCCATCTTCGCGGTCGGGGGCGTGCTGTTCGTGATGACGTTCGCGATCAACATCGTCGCGCAACGCATCGTCGCGCGGTTCCGGGAGGTCTACTGAGATGGTCTCCTCCCCCGTAGATGTGGCATCCCGCGCTGTACGCGACCTCACCCGCCCCCGCGGACGCACGCTGAAGGAGAAGCTGTTCCAGTACGTGCTGTTCGTTGCGACGGCCGTTGGGGTCGTCGTGCTCGTGGTCCTGCTGATCGACGTCTTCGGCGATGGGCTGGGCCGGTTGCGTCTCGACTTCTTGACCGGCTACTCGAGCCGCCGGCCTGAGGCGACCGGCATCCGTACCGGTCTGACCGGGACCCTGTCGCTGATGGTGCTCACCGCACTGTTCTCCTTCCCCGTCGGGGTCGGCGCGGCGATCTACCTGGAGGAGTTCGCACCCGACAACTGGTTCACCCGCCTGATGCAGGTCAACATCGCCAACCTGGCCGGTGTCCCGTCCATCGTCTACGGGCTGCTGGCCGCAGCGGTGTTCGTCTACCTGCTGGAGTTCGGACGCAGTCTCCTGGCCGGGGCGATGGCACTCAGCCTGCTGATCCTGCCGGTCATCATCGTCGCGGGACGCGAGGCGATCCGTGCGGTCCCACGCTCGATCCGCGAAGGCGCCCTGGCGCTGGGAGCCACACCGTGGCAGACGACGTACAAGCAGGTGCTGCCCGTGGCCCTGCCCGGCATCCTCACCGGCACCATCCTGGCGCTGTCCCGGGCGATCGGCGAGGCGGCCCCCATACTCGTCGCCGGCGCCGTCTTCAGCCGACGGGCCGACAACGAACCCTGGAGCCTGTTCGAACCGTTCGGAGCCCTGCCCATCCAGATCTTCGACTTCGTCAAACGTCCCCAGGCGGGGTTCCAGATCGAGGCGGCATCAGCCGCGATCATCGTGCTGCTGACCGCGTTGCTGCTGATGAACACCCTCGCGATCGTTCTGCGCAACCGTTACTCGCGCCAGTGGTGACCGCATGGAGACGCCTTCGTTGACCCCCCGGAACGCATCCCGCCAAGTCGACGTGAGAGACCGCCGTGGATCATGACACCCATGCGAGCCAGACACGGGATCTTCTTCAACGCGCCCAAGAGGGTCCAGCGGTGAGCGAAGAGGTCACCGATGCGGTCTTCCGCGTAGATGACCTGTCGGTCCGGTACGGCGCGTTCGTCGCGGTCAAGGGCATCTCCTTCGACATCCCCAGCAACGAGATCGTTGCGCTGATCGGTCCCAGCGGATGCGGCAAGTCCACGGTGCTGCGCTGTCTGAACCGGATGAACGACCTGATCCCGGAGGCGCGGGTCGACGGACGCGTCGTCTACAACGGCAAGGACATCTACGACGACGACGTCGACCCCGTTGAGGTCCGTCGGCGCATCGGCATGGTGTTCCAGAAGCCCAACCCCTTCCCGAAGTCCATCTACGACAACATCGCGTTCGGCCCGCGGATCAACGGCTACAAGGGCGATCTCGACGGGCTGGTCGAGCGTTCCCTACGAGCCGCCGCGTTGTGGGACGAGGTCAAGAACAACCTCAACGGCAGCGCCCTCGCTCTGTCCGGAGGCCAGCAGCAACGGCTGTGCATCGCCCGGACGATCGCGGTGGAGCCCGACGTGATCCTCATGGACGAACCGTGCTCGGCCCTGGACCCGATCGCGACGTTGAAGATCGAGGACCTCATGCGCGACCTCCGTGCCGAGTACTCCATCGTGATCGTCACCCACAACATGCAGCAGGCCGCACGGGTCTCGGATCGCACCGCGTTCTTCACCCTGGATGTGGACGAGGAGCACGATGAGCGCACCGGGATCATGGTCGAGTACGACCGCACCGACCGGATCTTCACCCAGGCCGCCGACGAACGCACAGAGGCCTACATCACCGGACGCTTCGGCTGAACGAGCACCGTCGCGACATGGCGCAGCTGCCTGCGGATCCCTCCCAGCCTGACTGGGACGACGACCGGATCGGTCGGGTGGAGTACCGATCCCGGCTGCGGGAACTCGACGACGAGCTCGTAGCGATCGCGGCGGACGTCGCCGACGCCATCCCGCCGGCCAGCACCGCCCTCCTGAGTGGGGACCGCTCGGTGATCCCGCTCGAGGAGGCTCGGGATGCCCGCAACCGTCGTCGGTGTCGCCGCCTGGAGGACGCCTGCTTCGTGCTGATCGCCCGCGAGGCACCGGTCGCCGCCGACCTGCGCGAGGTCGTGGCGGTCGTCCGCGCCATCACGGACGTGGAACGTGCCAGCCGGCTGATGGTGCACGTCGTGTCCACTCTCGACCGCATCCATCCACCGGGCATGCAACCGGACCTGCGGACGACGCTTCGGCTCCTCTGCGAGGCCTCTGGCCGGACCTTCCGTGGCGCGGCCTCGGCCTGGGAGGACCGAGATGGTCTGGCCGTCAACGAGCTCAGTCGTCACGACGACGACGTCGACCGCCTCCAGGAGAAGCTGCTGTCCGAGCTGTACCTAGGCGACCACCCCGTAGAGGACGTCGTCGCGCTCGCACTACTCGGTCGCTTCTTCGAGCGGCTGGCCGACCACGGCGTTGCGCTCGCTGGTCACCTGTCGTGGGCGGTCACCGGGGACCGGATCGGCACTCCATGACGTCTGGACGCCGACCGTTCGGGCGGTGGTGGCGAGACTTCGCTGCGTAACCTCCCAAGACATGGGGGATGCACCGGCAACGACGCGACCGATCGGCGACCGACGACGCGCCCGTTTCCGCGACGAGCTGATCGACGCCGGCATCCCCGTGCCCGAGGGGACCGCAGGCGAGCTGTTCGTGGATGAACTCGCACACGCCCGCTGGGCGGGCATCCACGAGCGACGTCGGTTCGGCTACGGATGCGTGCTCAACCCGGGCGATCCGACCGCCGTCGGGGACCCGCTGCCCGGCATCGAGGGCGTCGAGGCTGCCGAGTTGTCGGAGCTACGTCGGTACGCCGATGGGAGCCGTGTCTTCCTGGTGCGGCACCCGGACGCCCCGCCCCAGCTCGTCACGACCGACGCTCCCGACGAGCTCGCTCTCGTCCGACTCCAGCGGCGCACCGGCGGCCAGATCGTGATCCGCGACCCGGAGGAGATCCGGGTGGTCACCCAAGACGGGTCCGTGGGCAGCTACGGCGACCTGTGGGTGGTCAGACCGTCGGCCGGGCGGGCCGCCGCGGCGCTCGCACGCTTCGTGGACCAGGACGATCGCGGGACGCTGGACCAGATCCTCGACCTGTGCCTCCACGTCCTCAGCCCGCGTCACGTCGGAGCCACCGTGGTATGGCGGCTCGGGAGCCCTGACGATGAGCGGTTCACCCGGGAGCCGACCCCCGCGCCGGTCGCGCTGTCCGTGACGACCGACCGGCACCTGGCGGCGATCGCGAAGCGGATCGCGCTGATGGACGGTGCCTGCGTCCTGGACCGCGACGGCACCGTGGTCGGCTTCGGCGCCTTCCTCGGCTGGTCTCGCGAGGCGGAGGAGGAGATCGCGCACGCCACCGGCCTGCGTCACACCTCCGCGCGGTGGTACTCGTTCGACGTCCCCGAGGTGCTCGTCTTCGTCGTGTCCGAGGACGGCCCCGTCAGTGTCTTCGGTGGGGGCGCAGCTCTCCTCGCCGACATCGGCCACACCCGCAACGTCAAGCCACCGGACACCGTCGACGGCACCTGAGTCGGCGGGTGACGCTTGCGGGTACCTCGCGACCCCTGCTAGGCCATGTCCCGACGCGGAGGAGGCGAGCCATGGCCATGGAAGAGCGCGAGAAGGCCGACCTGCTCGGATCGGTCCCGCTGTTCGCCTCGTGCAGCCGCGCGGAGCTGAACCACGTCGCGCAGCTGTCGGACGAGGAGTCCTTCGAGGCCGGCGACACGCTGGTCGAGGAGGGCGACGACACCGGAGGCTTCTACGTCATCGTCGAAGGTCGCGCCGACGTCATCCGCGGAGGCGATCCCGTCGGCCAGCTGGGCTCGGGCGAGGTGCTGGGCGAGCTCGCACTGCTGCTGCAGGGGTCGCGAACGGCGACCGTACGGGCGACGGACCCGGTCCGGGCGCTGCGGGTCGACGCCCGGCCGTTCCGTTCGATGCTGCTCGAGCACCCGCAGGTCGCCCTGAAGCTCCTCGAGGTGCTCGCCGGCCGACTCCGGGACGCCGAGGACCGCCGCGTTCAGTAGTGGTACGGGAACCCGGTCCAGTCCGGGGTGCGCTTCTCGAGGAAGGCGTCACGGCCCTCCTGCGCTTCGTCGGTCATGTACCCCAGCCGGGTCGCCTCACCCGCGAAGACCTGCTGGCCGACGAGACCGTCATCGATCATGTTGAAGGCGAACTTCAGCATCCGGATCGCCATCGGGGACTTGCCGCAGATGCGCCGGGCCCAGTCGAGCCCGACCTCCTCGAGCCGGTCGTGGTCGACGACGGCGTTGACCATCCCCATCCGGTGGGCGTCCTGCGCCGAGTACTCGTCCCCCAGGAAGAAGATCTCCCGCGCGAACTTCTGTCCCACCTGTCGGGCGAGGTACGCCGAGCCGAACCCCCCGTCGAAGCTCGCGACGTCCGCGTCGGTCTGCTTGAACCGGCCGTGCTCGCGGCTCGCGAGCGTGAGGTCGCAGACGACGTGCAGGCTGTGTCCCCCGCCCGCCGCCCACCCAGGGACGAGGCACACGACCGCCTTCGGCATGAGCCGGATCAGGCGCTGGACCTCGAGGATGTGGAGCCGCCCACTGCGAGCGGGATCGATCGACTCGGCGGTGTCGCCCTCGGCGTACCGGTAGCCGTCCTTCCCGCGGATGCGCTGGTCCCCGCCCGAGCAGAACGCCCATCCGCCGTCCTTCGGCGAAGGACCGTTGCCGGTGAGCAGGACGCACCCGACGTCGGGGCTCCGTCGGGCGTGGTCGAGCACGCGGTACAGCTCGTCCACCGTGTGGGGCCGGAAGGCGTTGCGCACCTCGGGACGGTCGAAGGCGACGCGGACCGCCCCGACCTCTCGGGCGCGGTGGTACGTGAGGTCGGTCAGCTCGAAGCCCTCGACCTCCTCCCAGGCGTCCGCGTCGAACAGTTCGGAGACCATCGCCCGTCCCTTCGGGATCCTCGGCTGTCGGCCAACGCAGCGTAGGCGCGAGCCGGTGACCCTGGGACGGCTCGGTCGGAGACGGGACGGTCAGGATCCGGTCCATCCCCGAGCCGGCTGGTAGACCTGCCGCCGTGACCTCCGAACGTGACACCGGCTGGACCCGGCGCGCCGCCATCGCCGTCGGGGGTGGGGCCGGCACGGGCGTCCGGGTGCTCGTCGCGGCGGTCGTGCCCGTCGGTGCCGGTGGTTTCCCGATCGCGACACTCGCGGTCAACCTGGCGGGGGCGCTGCTCCTCGGGATCGCCCTGGGGCTGCTGCTGCCCACCGGACGGGCCCGACTCACGTCGCTCATCTGCACCGGCGCGCTCGGGGCGTTGACCACGTTCTCCACGTTCGCGGTCGAGGTGGTCGAGCTCGTCGATACGGCCCCGTTCGTGGCGCTCGCGTACGTCGCGATCAGCCTGTCCACCGGCCCGGTGCTCGCTCGGGCGGGCCTGCGGTGGAGCCGAGGATGGTGACCGCGCTGCTTGTCATCGCGGCAGGTGCGGTGGGCGCGGTGCTCCGCGCCGAGGTGGTCGCGCTCGTCCACCGGTGGCTGCAACGACCCGGCCTCCGAGCGATCGCGATCGTGAACCTCAGCGCAGCGCTGCTGGCAGGTTCCGTGGCCGGCTCCGGCCTCGCCGGTTCGGCCCGACTCGTCCTCGTGAGCGGGTTGCTCGGCGGCTACTCGACCTACTCGACGTGGATGGTCGAGTCCGTCATGAGCGGACGCCGCCGCGGCCTGGCGAACGTGGTCGGTCAGGCCGCGGCGGGCGTCTTCCTCGCCGGTCTCGGGTGGGTCCTCGCCACCTACCTCAGGAGTTGACGAGCGAGGCCTTCACGGAGATGTCGGTCCCGGCCAGCGCCTTCGAGACGGGGCACTGCGCCTTGGACTCCTCGACGAGCTCGTGGAACGTCGACTCGTCGATCCCCGGCACATCCGCCTCGGTCACGAGCGCGATCGAGGTGATCGCCGGGCCGTCGTCCGTCACCTCGACCGTCACGTTCGCGGTCGTCTCGATGCTCGTCGGCGGGTGGTCCTTCTTCGAGAGGAGACCCGAGAGGAACATCGAGAAGCAGCCGGCGTGCGCGGCTCCGATGAGCTCCTCGGGGTTGGTGCCCTCGCCGTCCTCGAAGCGGGACGCTCGGGTGTAGGGACCCTCGAAGCCCATGCTGGGCAGGCTCATCGTGCCCGTGCCCTGCTTGAGGTCTCCCTCCCAGCGTGCGGTGGAGCTGCGGGTAGGCATGTGATCCTCCTGGTCGGAACGTTCGTCATCCGACCATAGACGTGGGCCGAGGCTCGGCTCGGCGGCATCCGGCCAGCCTGCAGCGCACCACCCCGGCCATCCGGACGGGAGGAGCGAGGAGGGCGGAACACGAAGAGGTACCTGACCCACCTCAGGAGACCTCGGGATGCGACCTGCACGGAGAACCAGTACGTGGCTGGTGGCGGCACTGGCGATCGGCGCCTTCATCGCGGTGAACGCCGCCGCCGCGGCGGCGCACGAACGTTCGGAGATGTCAGCGATGTCCGAGCATGTCCCGGCCGAACGGCTCAGCGACGTGCCCTGTGAGGACGGGGCGGCGGGACCCTTCAAGTGCGACGGCATCGATCTGCTGAGCTTCGTGCCGTACCAGGAGTTCGTCGGTCTGGAGCCGTCC
>JAHWKY010000064.1 GCA_019347575.1 Actinomycetota bacterium
AGATCCTGGCCGAGCGTGAGGAGCAGAGTGCTCAAGTAGCCGAAGGCGATAGCACCACTCGAGAGCGTGCTCAAGTAGCCGAAGGCGATAGCACCACTCGGGAGAGTGCTCAAGTAGCCGAAGGCGGTAGCACAACCGAACAGGCCGCAGCGCCGGCCGAAGCAGCGCCGGAGACGGCGGCCGAACCCGAGGCGCCAGCCGAGCCGAAGAAGGCCGAGATCCACGTCGAGGACGCGGGCGAGATCGACCAGGAGACCTACGATGCCCTCATCGCCGAGGGCAAGAGCGAGCGCATCGCGCGCGCCAAGGCCAAGGCCGCCTACGTCCGCAAACGCAAGCAGGAGCTCGCCAGCGAGGGGGGGGACGAGGGATGACCGATCAGGCCTCACCCCCCAGGCCGGCAACGCCGGCCCCTCCCCCCTCAAGGGGGGAGGGATGACACATCAGGCCTCACCCCCCAGGCCGGCAACGCCGGCCCCTCCCCCCTCAAGGGGGGAGGGATGACCGGCCAGGACCTAGTCTTCATCCTCCTCGCCGTCGCGGGAGGCATCGCTGCGGTCACGGTGGTGACGGCGCGCAACGTGATCTACGCCGCCGCCGCGCTGGCGGCCACGCTCGCGAGCACCGCAGGCGTCTTCCTCGTCCTTCACGCCGACTTCGTGGCGCTCGTTCAGATCATCATCTACGTGGGTGCCGTCGCGGTGCTGTTCATGTTCGGCCTGATGCTCACCCGCGCTCCGATCGGTCGTGAGACCCTCGACAGCCAGTCGCGCGCGTTGGGGCTGGGCGTCTCCTTGGCCCTGTTCGGCGTCCTCGCCGCGCTGATCGTCCAGGCCTTCAAGGACGTCGACACCCCCACGATCGTCGGCACGCCCATCGCGGGCATCGGCGAGGCGCTGTTCTCGACGTGGGTGCTGCCGTTCGAACTGATCTCGATGTTGCTCCTCGCCGCGCTGGTCGGAGCCATCGCGCTGTCCCGGCGCGAGGAGGGCGAGTCGGGGGAGCACCTCGAGGCGATCGCGCCCGAGCTCGCCGCGGAGGGAGGCGACCAGACGGCGGCCGAGGAGCGTGTGGCCATCCCGGCCGGGGGCAGCGGCGAGGAGGTGGGCCGGTGAACCTGCTCGGCCCGCTGCTGTTCGCCACCTTCCTGTTCTGCGTCGGCATCTACGGCATCATCGCCCGCCGCAACGCCGTGCTCGTGCTCATGAGCGTTGAGCTGATGCTCAACGCGGTCAACATCAACCTCGTCGCCTTCCAGGACCTGCTGTTCCCCGGCGACTCCGCGGTGAGTGGACAGGTCTTCGCGCTGTTCGTGATCGCCATCGCCGCTGCCGAGGTCGGGGTGGGGCTGGCCATCGTCCTGAACATGTTCCGCAACCGCGCGTCCATCGACGTCGAGGACGCCGACCTGATGCGCTGGTAGCCGGGAACCCGGAGGAGCGAACCCGTGGACTGGATGGAGCTGGCCTGGCTCGTCCCCCTCCTGCCGCTCGTGGCGAGCGGGCTGGTCGCGGCGTTCGGCAAGCGACTGCCCTGGAAGGGCGCTGAGATCGCGATCGTCGCGGTCGCCGCCGCGTTCGTGATCAGCGTCGGCATCGCGCTCCACACCTTCTTCAACAGCCCTATCGAGCCGCTCGAGAAGATCTTCCGGTGGGCACCGCTCGGCGACGGGATCACCCTCGAGCTCGGGATGCTCGTCGACGGCCTGACGGCGATGATGTTCCTGCTCGTCACGCTCGTCTCGCTGATGGTGCAGATCTACTCGCGCGAGTACATGCACGGCGAGCCTCGGTTCACCTACTTCTTCGCGATGCTCAGCCTGTTCACGGCCTCGATGCTCATCCTGGTGATCGCCAACAACACCTTGCAGGCGATCGTCGGCTGGGAGTTGGTCGGCGTCTGCTCGTACCTGCTGATCGGTTTCTACTGGGAGGAGAAGTCCAACCAGGACGCGGCCAACAAGGCGTTCCTCACCACCAAGTTCGCCGATGTCGGGCTCATCGTCGGGGTCATCGTCCTCAGCAAGGCGATGTTCGACATCAGCGGGACCCCGTTCAACATCCTCGAGCTCAACGGCGCAGCCGCCTCCGGGGCACTCGACCAGGGCCTGGTCGTGCTCGGCGCCCTCCTGATCTTCGGCGGCGCCATCGGCAAGTCGGGTCAGATGCCGCTGCACGTGTGGCTGCCGGACGCGATGGCCGGCCCCACCCCCGTCTCCGCCCTCATCCACGCGGCGACCATGGTCACCGCGGGGGTCTTCCTCGTCGCTCGCCTCTTCCCGGTGTTCGCGCAGTCGCTCGCGGTCATGACGACCATCGCGGTCATCGGCACGATCACGCTGTTCTTCGCCGGGTTCCTCGCGCTCGTCGAGGACGACATCAAGAAGGTCCTGGCGTACTCCACCATCAGCCAGCTCGGCTACATGGTCGCGGCGCTGGGGGTCGGCGGCTACACCGCCGGGATCTTCCACCTGTTCACTCACGGGTTCTTCAAGGCGCTGCTGTTCCTCGGCTCGGGTTCGCTGATCCACGCCGTGCACAGCAACAACATGACCGACATGGGTGGCATGCGCCGGTTCATGCCGCACACGTTCTGGACCTTCATCGCGGGTTCGCTCGCGCTGGCGGGGTTCCCACTCACGGCCGGCTTCTTCAGCAAGGACGAGGTCCTCGTCTCGGCCCAGCTGTGGGGAGACGCGGGGTTCGCCGCCGGCCCGCTGGTGTTCTGGCTCGGGCTGGCGGCGGCCGGTGTCACGACGTTCTACATGGCGCGTGCGTGCTTCCTCATCTTCTGGGGTGAGTACCGGGGCAGCGGAGCGATCCACCACGGCGAGCAGGACACCGAGGCGCACCCGGAGCTTCCCGCGCCCAAGACGCCGCACGAGTCCGGGCGCCTCATCACGGTGCCGCTGATCGTCCTGGCGGTGCTGTCACTGACCGTCGGCTGGATCGGCTCGCCGTTCTGGTCCGAGGACGACAACTTCGAGCAGTGGACCGCGACGCCGATCCTCGAGGAGGCGAGCTACCCGTTCGTCGGAGCCACGACGGGACTCGACGAGCACGGCGAGGAGGACACCGAGACCCACGGGCTCGCCCCCCTCGCAGCAGGGGCGGCCGCGGCTCCGGTGCTCGCCGCCACGGAGGGAGAGGGCGACGACGCGGACGAGGGGCACGGTGCTGGTGCGCTCCTGCATGGGCCGCCGGAGTTCGAGGCGTTCGTCGCCGGACTGGCGTTCGCCATCTTCGCCCTGGCGTTGCTGGTCGCGTGGCGCATCTACGGGCGTGGCAAGCCCGACGAGGACCCGATGTTCAAGATGGGTGTCGCGACGAAGGCGCTCGTCAACCGGTACTGGTTCGACGAGATCGGCTACCGCTACATCGTCGTGCCGGTCCGTGACCAACTCGCGAAGGCCGCCTACTGGTCCAACCAGGAGGTCCTGGACGCGGCGGTGAAGGGCGCCGGCGGCGCGGCGAAGCGCATCGCGGACGTCACCTACGGCACGGTCGACCAGCGCATCATCGACGGCGGTGTCAACGGCGCGGCGTTCAGCGCGGCCTGGTGGAGCGACAAGCTCAAGCGCATCCAGGCAGGCAACGTGCAGCGCTACGCCGGCGCGCTCGTGGCGGGCGTGATCGTGCTCGTGCTCGTCTTCGCGGCGAGTACGTGACCTAGGAACGAGAGTGCTCAAGTAGCCGAAGGCGGTAGCACAACCGAGACTGCTCAAGTAGCCGAAGGCGGTAGCACAACGAGACGGACGGCCCTGCGGGGCTCGCACCGAGGAGAAGCGACAGATGGATCCGTTCACGACTGGCGGCTGGCCCATCGCCGTGGCGACGTTCGCGCCGGCGGTCGCCGCCGCGTTCATCGCGCTGATGCCCAGGACTGCCGATCGCAGCGCTCGCTGGGCGGCGGTGCTCGTCACCGGCGCCGTCTTCGTGCTGTCGGTGGTGGTGGTCGCGACCTTCGACTACGGGGCGCGTGGCGAGCTGCAGTTCGTCACGGACGTGTCGTGGATCGAGGCGATCAACGCTCGCTACCACATCGGGATCGACGGCATCTCCATGCCGCTGTGGGTGCTCACCCACCTTCTGACCTTCCTCTGCGCGCTCTACACCCTGCGCCACCTGCCGGAGCCGGGCAAGCCCAAGGGCTTCCTGGCGCTCATGCTGCTCCTGCAGACCGGGATGGCCGGCACCTTCATCGCCTTCGACCTGATCCTGTTCTTCGTCTTCTGGGAGCTCGTGCTCGTCCCGATGTACTTCATGATCGGCATCTGGGGCGGCCCACGCCGCGAGTACGCGAGCGTGAAGTTCTTCCTCTACACGCTGTTCGGTTCGGTGTTCATGCTGGTCGCGTTCCTGGCGATCTTCTTCAAGGCCGGGGCGGTCACGTGGGACATCCAGGAGCTCAGCTCCATGGCGGGTCTCGGCAGCAGCACGTTCCAGATCTGGGCGTTCCTGGGCATGTTCCTCGGGTTCGCCATCAAGGTGCCGAGCTGGCCGTTCCACACGTGGCTGCCGGACGCCCACACCGAGGCACCGACCGTCGGGTCGGTCCTGCTGGCCGGCATCCTGCTGAAGATGGGGACCTACGGGTTCATCCGCATCGCCCTGCCCATCCTGCCGGAAGGTGCCGAGACGTTCGCGCCGCTCATCGGTCTGCTGGGGGTGATCGGCATCATCTACGGCTCGCTCTGTTGCCTCGCCCAGACCGACGTCAAACGGCTCATCGCGTTCTCGTCGGTCGGGCACATGGGCTTCGTCATGCTCGGTATCGCGACGCTGACCGAACGCGGGATCCAGGCTGCGCTGTACGGCAACATCGCGCACGGGCTCATCACCGGGCTGCTGTTCTTCCTCGCGGGGTCGATGCACGAGCGCTACCACACGCGCGAGATCGGTGAGATCGGCGGCGGCATGCTGGTCAAGATGCCGCGTTACGGCGTGCTCCTGACCTACACCGCGATCGCGTCGCTCGGACTGCCCGGTCTGGCCGGGTTCTGGGGTGAGTTCACCGCGATGTGGTCCGCGATCGTGCCCGCCCCGGCGCTTGACGCGGACTGGGGGGGTCTCTACCTCGGGTTCGTCGTCGCCGCGGCGGTCGGCACGGTCCTCACCGCCGGCTACTTCCTATGGATGCTCCAGCGGGTGAACCTCGGGCAGCCACCGGAACGGTGGGCTGGTAAGGAGCTCAGCGACGTCATGGCCATCGAGTACGTGTCGTGGCTGCCGTTGGCCGTCCTCATCCTCGCGCTCGGCGTCTACCCCAAGCTCGTGTTCGGCATCCAGGACGAGGCCGTCGCCAACCTCGTCACGTTCTTCTCGTGATCAGCTAGGAGCGCAGCGTCGTGGACATCGACTACCTGGCGATCGCGCCGGAGATCACGCTGGCCGGCACCGCGCTGGTCGTGCTCCTGCTCGACCTCGTCCTGAGCGACACCCGCAAGCGACTCGCCAACCCGGTGGCCGGGCTCGGCACCATCGTCGCGATCGTGCTCACGGCGATGCTGTGGGGCGACGATCGCTCGACGTTCGGCGGGATGTTCGTCGTGAACGACTTCGCCGTCGTGTTCAAGCTGCTGTTCCTCGGTGCGCTCCTGGCGGTCCTGCTCGTGAGCTACCGCTACTTCGCCACGGGCCGGTACTTCCAGGGTGAGTACTACTTCCTCCTGGTCACCGCCTTCCTCGGCATGATCGTCATGCCGTCGGCGCGCGACCTGCTGCTGCTGTTCGTGGCACTCGAGACCGTGTCGGTACCGGGCTTCATCATGGCCGGACTGCGCAAGCGCGACCTGTACTCGACCGAGGCCGCGATCAAGTTCTTCCTCATCGGCGTCCTGAGCGTCGCGATCATGCTCTTCGGGATGTCCCTGCTCTACGGCTTCACCGGCACGACCTCGCTCCAGGGCATCGCCGAGGCGCTGCGGGGCGGCGAGAGCCCGCCGCTGCTGCTCGCCTCGCTGATGCTGGTTATCGTCGGGTTCGCGTTCAAGGTGTCGGCGGTGCCGTTCCACTTCTGGGCGCCGGACACGTACGCCGGATCGCCGATGCCGGTCGCGGCCATGCTCGCGGTCGCGTCGAAGGCCGCAGGCTTCGCCGGTCTGGCGGTGATCGCGTTCATCGCGTTCGAGCCCGTCGCCGAGGTGTGGACCGGGGCGGTCATGGTGATCGCGATCATCACGATGACGGTGGGCAACCTCATCGCGCTGCAGCAGCGCGACATCGTCCGGCTGCTCGCCTACTCGTCGGTCGCCCACGCGGGCTGGATGCTCGTGCCCTTCGGGCTGATCGAGGCCGGCGCGATCGATCTCAACGACCGGGCCGCGCAAGCGACCCTGTTCTACATCGTCGCCTACGCGGTCATGAACATCGGGGCGTTCGGTGTCGCCATCGCGCTGGCGCTCAAGGGTCGCGAGCGGGCCATCAGCGACTTCGAGGGGCTGGGCTACCGCGCCCCGATGCTCGCCGTGGCTATGACCACCTTCCTGGTCGCGCTCGGTGGCGTCGTCCCGACGGTCGGCTTCTGGGCCAAGTTCGCCATCTTCGACGCCGTCGTGGCCTCAGGCTCGGTTGGCGACTACGTGGTCGCCGGACTGCTGATCCTCAACGCGCTCGTGGGCCTGTTCTACTACCTCCGTGTCGCGTACCTCATGTGGATGCGCCAACCGCGGCTCGGGGCACCCATCCTGCAGCCTGGCCTCGCGCTCAACCTCATCCTGTTCGTCCTGATGGTGGCCACCGTCGTCCTCGGCCTCGCGCCGTTCCTCGTCACCGACTCGACGTCGGTGACGAGCGTGCTCGCGGGTAGCTGACCGTCACCCGGCGCTGGCTCGCTCCCGCAGCCGTCTACGCCGCGATCCTGGCGGCGTCGTCGGTCCCCGGGGACTCGCTCGCCGGACCGGCCTGGCTGTCGCTGTTCGGCCACCTCGTCGAGTACGCAGTCCTCGGGGCGGCGCTCGTATGGGCCGCCCGCGGGGCCTGGACGCCCCCGGCGCTGGTAGCCCTGGCGGGGTTCCCGCTGGCGCTGCTCGACGAGCTCTACCAGCACGCCTTCGGGTCGGGACGGGTGTTCGAGCTGCGCGACCTCGTCGTCGATGGCATCGGGCTGACGCTCGGGGCGGTGGTCAGCCGCTGGATCCTGCGACGGGCGCGCGACGGCTGAACCGCCCTGGTCGGGACGAGATGCCCGACCCCGTGCTGGGTACCCTCTGAGCCGACCGGCGTCCCGGCCGGACACGCCTGCGAGGTGGTCTGGATGTTCAAGAACGCGAAGACGTTCCTGCTCATGGCGATCATGGGCGGCCTGTTCCTCGGGATCGGCTCGTTCTGGGGCGAAGGGGGCCTCATGATCGGCCTGATCCTGGCCGTCGTCATGAACGCCGGGTCCTACTGGTTCAGCGACAAGCTCGCCATCAAGATGGCCCGTGCCGAGCCCATCGAGCGCGCCGACTTCCCCGACATCTACGAGATGGTGGAGCGGCTGTCGATGAAGGCCGGCGAACCGATGCCGAAGCTGTTCATGAGCCCATCCCCCCAGCTCAACGCCTTCGCCACGGGACGCAACCCCAAGCACTCCGCGGTGTGCGTCAACCGCGGCCTGTACGAGGCGCTCAACCGCGACGAGCTCGAGGGTGTCCTCGCGCACGAGCTGCAGCACGTCTACAACCGCGACATCCTCATCGGGTCCGTCGCCGCGACGATGGCCGTGGCCATCATGTTCGCCGCGCGGATGGCGATGTGGGGGGCGATGCTCGGCCGTGGCGGTCGCGATCGGGGTGGCAACGCCATCGGGGCGCTGCTGATGATGATCCTCGCCCCGCTCGCCGCGATGCTCATCCGGTCCGCGATCAGCCGCTCGCGCGAGTCGCTCGCGGACCGCACCGGCGCGGAGCTGTGCGAGAAGCCCCTGGCACTCGCGTCGGCCCTGCGCAAGCTCGAGGCGGGCGCGAACAGCCAAGCCATGATGCAGCGGGGCGCGGTGCCGGCCGAGACGAGCCCAGCGTTCCAGCACATGTACACCGCCGCCCCGTTCGGTGGTGGCGGCGTCAGCAAACTGTTCAGCTCGCACCCGCCGATCCCCGAGCGCGTGGCCAGCCTGGAGCAGATGGCCCGCGAGCGCGGACAGCTCGGGCCGGACCAGAGCCTGTTCGGCTGAACCATCCTGGCCTCCCGTGCGTAGTGGTCTGAGGACCCGTTCACGGAAGGGGAGAGTCGTGTCACGCCGCTACCTCAGGATCACCTTCCACATCGTCGTCGTGGCCGCGTTCGCCGTGGTGCTGGTGCCCGCCCTCGGGCTCGCCCAGGACACCACGGTCACGGTCGGGAACAACAGCTTCAGCTTCGATCCGTCCGAGGTCGAGATCACCGAAGGATCGACCATCACCTGGACGCAGAACGACGCGTTCCCTCACAGCGTCACGGCCAGTGACGGCAGCTTCGACAGCCATCCCAACTGCAACCCCGACGGGAGCGGCGACTGCATGGGTGCGGGCGAGTCGTACCCGAGGGAGTTCAGCACGCCGGGCACGATCCCGTACTACTGCAAGGTCCACGGGACGCCCGAGGGCGAGGGCATGGCCGGAACCATCACCGTGACCGCCGTGCAGGAGGAGCCGACCGAGCCGACCGAGTCGCCGACCGAGCCCGCGACGGAACCTGCGACCGAGCCCGCGACGGAACCTGCGACCGAGCCCGCGACGGAACCTGGGACCGAGCAGCCCACGACCCAACCGACCGCCGCACCGACCACGCCAGCGCCAGCGCCGACGCAGACGGCCGCGCCATCCCTGCCGGAGACGGGTGCCGACCGTCCGTGGGCACTGATCGCGCTCGGGGCGGGGCTGGTCGCGGGCGGGGCGCTCGTGCTGCGGGCATCTCGCCGCCGTCCCGGGGTCGAGTGACGGCCTACTTGTAGTTCGTGAACTGCAGCGGGGCGGCGTAGTCCTGCGCCTTCACGAGCGCGATGACCTCTTGGAGCGTGTCGCGGCTCTTCGACGTCACCCGGATGCGGTCGCCCATGTTGGTGACGTTCACCTTGAGCTTGCTCGCCTTGATCTGCTTCACGATCGCCTTGGCGATGTCCTGCGGCATGTCGGTCCGCAGCGCCACGTCGATGCGGCTGCTCCCTCCGGCGGCAGGCTTGGGCTCGTCAGGGTCGATGCCCTTCAGCGACACCTTGCGCTTGACCAGCTTGTCCTCGAGCACCTGCAGCGCCGCCTTGGCGCGGTCCTCGGTCGATCCCTGGATGCGGATGTCCGCGTCCTTGGACTCCCACAGGATGGACGTGTCGGTGCCCTTGAAGTCGAACCGCGTCGCGACCTCGCGCGCTGCCTGGTTCACGGCGTTGTCGACCTCCTGCAGGTCCACCCCCGCCTCGATGTCGAAGCTGCTCTCGGCCACGTCACTGCTCCATCGGCTCGTCGTCTGAGGCGTCCAGCCTAGAACCTCGACGTGTCACACCCACCTGCTCGACTAGCGCCGCCGCGGGGGCGGCTCACCGGACGTCGACGACCAACCGGAGGAGCCAGCGTGTCCGCCTTCCAGCGCCCACTCATCCCCGCACCGACCGACATCCGCCGCGACAACCCCCGCTTCCAGGGCGAGATCGGCCTGACGGATGCCATCGCCTGGTTCGGCCAGCACGGGTACCGGGTCTGCATCCCCCTCGCCGACAACCAGCCCTACGACCTCGTCGTCGACGCGGGTGATGGGGACCTCAAGAAGGTCCAGGTCAAGACCACAACGCACCGCAGTCCGGCGGGCCGCTTCGTCGTTCAACTCGCCGTGGCGGGAGGGAACCAGAGCTTCCACACCGTCAAGAAGTTCGATCCCGAAGCCGTGGACCTCCTGTACGTGCTCACCGATGCCGCAGAGCGCTACCTCATCCCGGTCGCCGTCATCCGCGCACGGACCTGCATGGCCTTGCACCCCGGGATGGACCGGTACCGGCTATGAGCGGTGGTTGGCGGCTCGAGTACGGAGTCCGTACCATCCGCGCCTGCCTGGTGGGATGCCCGAGCGGCCAAAGGGAGCAGCCTGTAAAGTTGCCGGCTTAGCCTACGGAGGTTCGAATCCTCCTCCCACCACTCGACCCGGAGCCCGCCCCGAACGGTTTGACGACCGACCGTGACGGTGCGAGCCTGCGGGCTCGGCACGCCCCTGTAGCTCAGTCGGTAGAGCGCTT
>JAHWKY010000065.1 GCA_019347575.1 Actinomycetota bacterium
CCGCAGCGAGTTCCTCAACCCTGACTGCCGCGCCTGGCAGGCGATCGGCGCCCGCGACATCGGCGGGTTCCGCGACGCGGTGGCCGTGCGCATGGAGACCTGGCACGTGCCTGACACCAACCAGCGCCCGTTGCTGCAGGCCCGCTGGCCGGCGCTGGCACAAGCGGCCGAGGAGGCCGGCCGCAACTCCGTGTGGCTGGTCTACGACAAGTGGGAGCACGTGGCGGCGATCGTGTCGACGGTGCCGCACCTGGGCCCCCAGGCGCCGGTGCGCACCGAGGCCGGCAACCTCCTCGCCCTGGAGGCAGCCCCGTCGCTCGGCGAGGTGTTCGCCGACCAGGGCTGGACCCGGCGCAGCGACCGCACGCACTGGGTGCTCACGACCTGGCTCCCGTACGGCACCGGCCCCAACGGAGAGCCCGACCGGGGCGAGCCGTCGTTGTGGCAGAACTCGCCGCTGCTCCCACAACCACACGACAGCGACGGGGTATGCGTCCCGAGCCGCGGCGAGAACCATGAGACCGCCCCCGACGACTGCACCGCCAACTGCGGCGACGGCCGATGGGACGACGGCGAAGACAACCGCCGTTGCCCCAGCGACGTCCCCGCGTTCTGAGGGAGAGCGATCATGGGTCCACATCTGCGGTCGACATGCGTGGTCGTTGCTGTCGTGTCCTTGTCTGCGACCGCCGTCCCGGCGTGGGCGCTGGTCGGGTCAGCGACGCCTCGCTCGGGTGGCGACCACGCGCTGGCGCAGGTGGGCTTGGTTCTGCAGGGTGGGGAGGCGGATGCCGCCGGGTTCGCCGTCGCCGCTGGTGATCTCGACGGCGATGGTGTGGACGACGTGGCAGTTGCCGCGCCGTGCCACGCCGCGGGGGGCCCCGGTTCCGGCGCCGTCCACGTGGTCTACGGGCCGGTCGAGGGCGATCGCCTGCTCGCGGATGCCGACGCGACCCTCATCGGCGACGAGGACGGTGACTTCCTCGGCGAGGGTCTGGACGTCGTGGATCTCGACGGCGACGGTGACGACGAGCTGCTCATCGGCGCGCCGGGCCCGTTCGTCGGGGCCGGGCCGCTGGCTGCCGGGTGCTTCGAAACGCCGGTGCAGCCTGGTCGCAACCGACCGGGACAGGCCTACGTCGTGGACGGAGGCTCACGACTGTCCGGCACGGTGGATGTCGGCTCGGCAGCGCGCGCCGTGATCACCGGCCTGACCCCGACCGACTTCGTCGGTATCTCCGTGGGTGGCGTCGGCGACGTCGACGGCGATGGCCATCAGGACCTGCTGGTCGGTGGCAACGGTCCTGGGGCCCCGCCGGTCGGTGGCGGCTCCGCCTACCTGTTCACCGGTCCGTTGGACGACGATCGGCACGTCGCCGAGGCACGGGCGCAGCTGTTCGGTGAGCGGCCGGCCGACCTCGCCGGCGCCCGGGTCGACGGCGCCGACGTTGACGGCGATGGCCGATCGGATCTGCTGATCGCGGCCCCGGGCAACGCCGTGCCGCCCGCGAACCCCGGCCGCGTCCACCTCTACTACCAGCCGCCATCCGGGGCGCACAGCCTCGCGACGTCGGACGCGATTCTCGAGGGCACGACCGCAGACGACTTCACCGGGCAGGGACTGGCCGTCGGCGACCTGCTGGACGGTCCCGCCGCCGATGTGGCGATCGGCGCGCCTGGCGTCGACGCCGTCCACCTGATCGCAGGCGGCGAACGTCTCGTGGGTGCCGTCGGTTTGGCGGACGTCAGCAGCGTCCGTCTCGAAAGGGCGGACGGGCAGCAGTTCGGGCGCGCCCTCGCGATCGCCGACCTGGGTGGCGGTTCGAGAGCGGCGCTCGTGGTCGGCCACCCTGCCAGCGCCATCGCCGACGACGGCGGTGGCATCACGGTGGTCGATGCACCCCGCGGGCAACAGCGATGGGCCGATGCGACCCGGTCGTACACCGGCGAGCAAGGCGACGACGCCGGGTTCTCGCTCGCCACAGCTGACGTCGACGGCGACGGGGTCGATGACATCATCGTCGGCGCGCCCAACGTGAGCGGCGCCTACGCCGGCAAGGCGTACGTCGTGCCCGGCGGCGCAGCACAACCCGCGGCCGATCGAGGTGGCCACGACGCCACGGATGCTCCGCCAGCGCACGCAGCGGGTCCAGACGGGGTTCGGGCGGCGCTGCCGGTCACGGGCGCTCCACCCTCCTTCACCGGCGCGTTGTTGGTCGCCACATCGATCGCGCTCCGCGGACTGCAGACTCGTCCACGCCGTCGCCTAGCGTCCCGGCCTCGGGGCCATCCGACGAAGCGCCGTGCCGTGTTCGTCGTCTTGGCACTGGCCCTGCCGGTGCTCACCGGTGCCGTCCTAGACCAGCCTTCTCCGGATCGCCTCGGCCGCTCGTTCGATACCCCTCCCTGCACCGAGCCCGATCCTTGCGACTACGTCTGGGAAGGCGCCAGCCTGGCACCGTTCGAGCTCGCGTACGTCGAGGAGGTGGAGGTCCGAAGCCACGATGGCACGATGCTCCACGGGTGGCTCGCCTTCCCAGACCTCCCCGATGGCGTCACCGATGCGCCGGTCGCGCTGCACTCCTCGCCGTACCTGGGTGCGTGCCCGGTGGTCCCTTGTCCGGGTCCCGGCTCTGAGGAGTTCTGGGCTGACGAGCCGGGACCGGGCCCGACGCGGACGTGGGGCGTCGCCCCGATCGAGCTGGTTCGTCAGGGCTACGTGGCGGCGTTCTTCGACGTCCGGGGCACCGGCGGTTCCGGCGGCTGCTTCGACTTCTTCTCGCCTGAACTCCAACGCGACCAGGAGGCCCTCGTCGACTGGTTGGCGTCCCCGTCCCAAGGTTGGTCCAACGGCCGCGTGGGGATGGGGGGCAACTCCGCCCCCGCGTTCACCGCGCTCGCCGGCGCCGTGCAGGCTCCAGATGGCCTAAAGGCCATCGCTGTCGCAGGGGTCGTCACCCACCTGTACACCAACCGCTTCACCCCGCAGGGGGCCATCCAGAATTTCCGCGGCTACCTCGCGCTCGGCCCGATGTTGGCCGCGGCGACGCTGCCGCCACACCTCGGGAACGGCCACGAGGCGCTTGACGAGTTCGGACACCTGCCCGCCCGGCTCTGCCCGGAGGAGGGCCCACACTCCATCACCGGGGACCCCACCGACGGCTTCCGCGACGACCGAGATGAGACCTACTACGAAGAACGGAACCTGCTGCCTCGGCTGGGTGACATCACCGCGGCGACGCTGCTGGCCCACGGCTTCGACGACTTCGGTAGCCAGTACGAGGACTCGCTCGTGTCGGCGCTGGTCGACGCGCCGCTGTGGCAGATCACCGGCCAGTGGGCCCACGGGCCCCCGTTCGCCGAGGAGCCGGCACTGACACCGGAGTGGATCCGCGACAACTGGCGGACGACCCTCTTCGGCTGGCTCGGCTACTGGTTGCAGGGTGTCGGTGACGTCCCGCCGGACCGGGTCGACTATCAGGACGGCACGGGCCGGTGGCACCGCAGCGGCACCTGGCCGCCTGCGAACGCTCGCGAGGAGGTCCTCTACCTCGCCGGCGATCGGGTCGGTGGCACGGCCGGCGATGGGGACCGCACCTTCGTGGCGACCGCCCATCCCGGCAACGACTACCGGTCCGCGCAGGACGGTGGCGTCCCCGCCTACTGGTGGTCGGCAACGTGCAGGCAGCGACTCAGCGACGCGCTGGGCGAGTTCGGTGTGGCCTACGTCGGTGAGCCGCTCACGGACGGTGTACTCGTCGCTGGGAACCCCTTCGCGTACCTCCGGCTGTCCTCCACGCAGGAAGGGGGCATCGTCGGCGTGACCGTCGCACGACTCCCGGCGGGGAGCACCTGCGAGGACCCGGCCGCGGAGCTGGTCCCGTTGACCAGCGGCTCGGCGGATCTGCGCTTCCACACGGGCAGCTACCAGGGCACTGCCTTCCCGACCGGTCCGGACGCGCGGACGCACGTCCGCGTGGACCTGATCGACATCGCCGAGCAACTGCACCCGGGAGACCGTCTGGTCGTGCTGCTGCACGGCTCCGAGGACCCCGTTCTGGGCTACTACCAGCCCAGCCCCTACTCGCCGCGGATCACCGTGCACGCCGACGGTGGAGCGACGGCGAGCCACGTCGTGCTGCCACTGGCCAACGGCACCCTGCGCGGCGACCGCCCCAGCCTGCGCTACCCGCCCCGCCCCTTCGATCCGACCCCGCACGGCCGCGACGGTGACTGACTCCTCGGACGTCCACGGCGTCGGCCGGCTGAGCCAACCGCGACGGTCGCGATCGCCGCGTTGCTCCGGGTGGAGAGTTCCCGCGTACAGAGGATGAGGTTCCGCGCGCTCCCGGCGTTCCGGCCTCTGGGTGTCGTGTTGGAGCGCACCGTGATGAAGCGGCAGATGGAACGCGACTTCGAACACATGATCCTGCTCAACTACAAACAGATCATCGAGATCGAACGACGCGCCGGTGCCTAGCCGAACTCTGGACGCCAGCGACTGGCGCCGGGGCGCGAACAGCGCATGACGATCGTTGTGACGCCGACCGCCAGGTCGGCCGATCAGACGCCTGCGGTGATCTTGTCCACGATGCGGCCGGCGTCCTCACTGACGCCCAACAGGATCCCCGACTTGCGCTTGCTCAGCCAGGGGAACCCCACGAAGTACAGGCCATCCACCCGTGACACTCCCGCGTCGTGGATCGGGAGCCCTCGCTCGCCGAGCACGTCGTCACGGATCCAGGAGAAGTTGCCCGCGAAGCCCACGCACCAGATCACGGACGACACGCCTGCGGCCTCGAGGTCGAACCGCTCCAGCTCATCGGAGCCACGCAGGTCTGGCATCGGCGGCTCGTAGGGGTCGGGCTCGGGTTCGGGAGCGACGATGTCGTTGGCGTCGATGTAGGTGTCGATGGCAGCCTTGAACTCCGCACACTTGTCGTCCGCGAACCGCACGCATTCGTCGACGTTGGGCCGCAGGTGCCACACGACGCCCTCGATCCGCTCGACGCGCCCGAGCAAGGACGCGCCATCGCGGGCGAGCGATTGCAGGCTGATGGTGTGGCCTCCTTCGGTGCCCGACACCTGGGGCTGGGCGGCGTACTGGGCCGATGGGTCCGGGAGATCCCCGACCATCACGTCGAAGAACCCCATGGCGTGCCGCCAGTCGACGATGTCGCGACCTCGGTAGCGCCGGGGATGCGGGCGACCTTGCTGACACAGAGGTGAACGGTGCGTCCGGCTTTAGGCAGATCCTCGACGATCTGACATCCGGACTGTCCGCTGCCAACTACCACCACCGCGCCCGGGGCCAGCGCCCCGGCGTTCCGGTACGTGGCCGCTGTCAGGCTGGCGATCCTCTCGTCGAGGTCGGCAGCCACCGCGGGCAGGCGCGGTGTGCTCATGCTCCCCGAACACACGACGACGTTGCGCGCCTGCACCTGTCCGCCAGACGTGTCCACAAGGAAGTCGCCATCCAGCAGCCGTTCGACCGAGTTGACCTTGGTGTGTTCGCGGATTGGCAAGGCGTTCGAGCTGACGTACAACCAGCGCTGCCGGCGATCTTCTCCGGACCTACAGCGACGGGTCTACCGTCGTCTTCGGCGTTGTCACGACAGCCCTGAGAAGGCTCCCGTCAGGCTTCATCCATCGGGCGGTATCGGACTCGATACCGATCCTTCTCGATCACGAGCACCGTGCTCTCGGAGAGCTCACGCGCTCTGATCGAGCGGGATGATCCGCTGGTCAACGTTGGCCGCGGCGAAGCGCAGGGCTTCGCGGATGTCGTCCTCGACGAGCTGGGGGCGGTCCTCGAGGATGGTCTCGACCGTGGTCCCGGCCGCGATCATCCGCACGAGCATGGCCACCGCACGGCGGGGTCGGTGAGCGCATGTTCATCTCCCGCCGCACGGTCGAGACCCACATCGCCAACGTCTTCGCCAAGCTCGACGTGTCCAACCGACGCGAGCTCGAAGCGGCCTACGCCGAACGCGAAGCCTCCATGGCGCGATCCGGCTGACCTCACACGCACCTCGCACATATCCGTAGCGCTACGGATGTCTCGTACGTGCCACCTGCCACGCTCCTGAGGGTGCTCGACCGACCACCAGGAGGATGGGCATGGGTAGCCGGCTGTTCGGCACGTTGACCATCACCGCGACCGTCCTGTTGGCGACCGTGCCCTCCGCGACGGGGAGCGCGCAGGACGGGGGAGGCAGCGCCTTCCCGGAGGTCGTCGACGTCCGGCTGATCTCGGGCCCGAACCCGCTGGACCCGACGTGCGGGGACCCCGACGGGTCACCCATCATGGACTCGGAGGTCGAGGTCCATCTGGCCGTCGATCCGAACGACCCCGACCATCTCCTCGCGTCCTGGCAGCAGGACCGCTACCGGTCGGGTGGGGGCGCCCGGAGCAACGTCGTGGCGGTGAGCCGTGACGGCGGCGCCACCTGGGAGACGCCGATCACCGTGAGCGGCATCTCGAACTGCACGGACGAGAGCTCCCCGTACGACCGCGCCACCGACCCCTGGGGGGCCATCGGCCCGGACGGGACCGCCTTCCTCTCGACGCTCGCGTTCACCAACGACACGGAGGTCGACCCCGACGACGCCGTGTTCGTGAGCACGTCGCCGGACGGGGGCGCGACCTGGCACTCCGGCCCGTCCACGCTCGAAGCCGGGGAGCACTTCCTCGAGAAGCCGGTCATCACGGCCCACCCCGCCCGCTCCGGCAGGCTCTACGCCGTGTGGGCACGGGAGGAGGAGGAGCCCCTCACCGAGCAGGTGATCGACGATCAGATGCGTTTCGCGATGTCCCGTGACGGCGGGAGGACCTGGACCAGCGCGGTGACCATCCCCCCCGACGATCCCGTCCAGTGGGAGTGGCCCAACGACATCGCGGTCATCCCCCAGCACGACGGCGGCACGCGGCTCGTGGTCGTGTTCATGGTCTGGGACAAGCTCCACCGGGAACGCGGGACGCCGGGCACCCACCGACTGTTCTCGATCAGCTCCGACGACTCCGACGACTCCGGAGCTTCGTGGTCGGCGCCGTCGCCGATCGCGACGTACGCCAAGAGCGCCTTCCGCGGGGACCGGGACGAGGTCGTCTCGTTCGCGGACACGAACCCTGACGTCGCCGTTGCACCGGACGGCACGATGTACGTGGCCTGGTCGCAGGACACCCCGGTGGGGGCCGCGCCGGGCGGAACCGAGATCCGCATCGCGCGTTCGGACGATCAGGGCGCGACCTGGACGGCACCGACGACCGTCGCCAGCATCGCCAACGTCGCGGTGCTGCCGGCGATCGCCGTGGCCGGTGACGGGACCGTGGGCGTGTCGTGGTACGACGTCCGCCGCGACGTGCCCGGTGACGAGGAGCTGACGACCGACGTGTGGTTCGCGGCTTCGTCCGACCGCGGCGTCTCGTGGCGGGAGATCCACCTCGCCGGACCGTTCGACCTCCGCCGCGCCCCGCGCGACCGGGACGGGTCGCGCTACTTCCTCGGTGACTACGCCGGGCTCGTCGGGTTCCCGTACGGGTTCGGTGCTCTGTTCTCCGTGGCCCCGCCGGTTGCCGAGCACGGACCTGCCGACGTCGCCTTCGCCCCGATCTCCCTGCCGCATGCGGGGACCGTCAAGATCACCGGATCCGGGGCGGTCCCGGGTGAGGACCCCGGTGGGACCGCTACGTTCGACCTGTCGGTGCAGAGCGACGGTGAGGGCGCCCTGAAGGGTCACGTCGCGTTCGACGATCCATCGGCGGAGGTGCGGATCGAGGCCACGGCACTGACGTCCGTTGTCCTCCAACGGACCGCCGACGGGATGCGCTGCACCGTGCGGGGTCAGGCACGCGTGACGCGGGATGGGGCCGTGACCACCGAGCCGTTCACCCTGTGGTGCCTCGATGGTGGGACGGGTCCGCGGGGTGATGACCTGCGCCTCGACGCCCAGTCGTACGCGGGCGGAGGCGCACTGGACGACGGCAACGTCACGGTGCACGGGTGATGAGAGTCCCTCGGCCTGCCCCACGGGTTCGGGCTGCTGTCCCGGTGGCGCCACCGCTCACGTCGTCCGGACCCAGCGATGTCCTATTCGCGCGGATCAAGCTGGATCCGCGTCCGTCCACGTCCTCGACGACGAGGTGACCATGAGTGGATCGAAGCGCACACGGTTCGTCCTGCTGATCGCGGTCGTCGTCGCGGCGTTCGCGGGGACCGTCGTCATCACGGGGAGCGGACCCATGAGCGCCGTGGACCGCGCCGCTCCTCCCCTGTCGGCGCACGGACACGCCCGGTCGGCGCACGCCCACGACATCGCGCTGACGCAACCGGCCGGGGGGCCGTCGTGGGGCTCCCACGTGATCGAGCACAGTCCGGGCGGCGTCCCCAACGAGGGGGTTGTCAACGGAAGTCGTGGCGCGCTGTACCGGACCGGCGAGATCGCCTCCGAACCGACCCTGGGTCTCACGAGTGGCGGCACGATCCTGTACCAGCTCTGGGATGCAGAGGGTCTCTCGGTCGTGGGCCGTTCGACGGACGGCGGACGCACCTGGAGCTACGCCTCGCCCTCGCCCCTGACCGATGCCACCGGCGGGACGTTCGACCCCTACCTCTACGTCGATCCCGTGACGGACCGGGTGTTCAGCGTGAACCTGACCCCCGCGTTGGAGTGCCACGAGGTGTCGTTCAGCGACGATGCGGGCGTCACCTGGACCAGCTCGCCCCTGTGCGGTCAGCTCGACCACCAGACGCTGTTCGCGGGACCGCCCGTCACCAGCGATCTCGACCCGGACGTCTACCCCAACGTCGTGTACCTGTGCTCTGCCCAGGTCCCACCGGGCGCGAACTTCTCGTCGCTGACGACGTGCCAGCGTTCGCTTGACGGCGGTCGGACGTTCGTGCCGACGGGCGAGCCGGCCTATGTCGGCATCGATCCGGAGGTCGACCAGGGGGACTTCGGCATCCCGGGATTCTGCGGGGGACTGTCGGGTCACGGTGTGGTGGGTCCGGACGGGACGGTCTACCTGCCGCGTACCTACTGCGGTCGCCCGTTCCTGGCGATCAGCCGTGACGAGGGCGCGACGTGGGAGCGGGTGCAGGTCTCCGACATTGGCACCTACCGCGGCGGCGTGATCATGGTGCCCCCGTTCTTCGGCGGGGAGTCCCCGCTCCCAATCTCCACGTCGGTGGCGATCGATGAGGCCGGCACGCTCTACTTCGCCTGGGTGGCCCGCGACCGACTGCCGTACGTCGCGATCAGCGAGGACGGCGGCCTCACGTGGGGAGAGCCGATGATGATCGCTCCGCCCGGGGTGCGCGAGACGATCTTCGTGGACGTGGCCGCGGCCGGGCCGGGCGAGGTTGCCTTTGCGTACATGGGGAG
>JAHWKY010000066.1 GCA_019347575.1 Actinomycetota bacterium
GTCCACGGGTCGCACCCGGTACGGCAGGGGTTGTCGGGTGGGACCAGGACGCCGCTGTCGTGGAGGGTCGCTTCGGTCGCCACGGCGTTGCCCGGGGCGCGCAGCGGATCCTGGTAGGCCCACGGCTGCAGCCCCAGTTCGAGGGTCAGGCCGTCGGGGCATCCCAGCACCAGCGCCGGGAACAGCGGGACGCCGGGCAGCCCGTGCTCCGGGTCGTCGGGATCGCACATCGGGTTGAGGTAGTGCACGAGGCCGGGGACGTTGTCGTGGACGGCCCTGGGCTCGAACGTCACGGTGTGGTGCTCGGCGACGGGCTCGACCCTGCCGGGCACGGGCTCACCCACGGCGGGCACGCCGATCTCCACCTCGTCGCCGGGCGCGATCGTGAGACTGCTGGGGAAGTACTGGAGCACCACGACCCGCTGGTCGGCGCTTACCTCGCCGGCCTGCACGAACCAGCGACGATGCGCGGGCGAGGTATCGCTCGCCGGCACCTGTTCTGGGCCGCGCATCTCCGGCGGGTCTGCGAGGATGTCGTGCGCGGTGGCGGTGTCGGCCTCGATGTCGGCTTGGCGGTCGGCCTCGACCTCGGCTGGCGTGGCGATCGGCTCCTCGTCGGGCACGATCTCGATCGTGCCCTGCATCCCGGTGTGGATGGTGCAGTAGTAGGTGTAGGCGCCCTCGGGGAGATCGACCGCCAACTTGAGGTCGTTGACGCCGGAGTTGACGAACTCGTCGGTGTCGTCGAGCACGCACGGCGGTGCCTCGGCCGAGGTGCCACACGTCGGATCAGACGGGAAGTCGTGCTGGAGCGCGACGAGCGGTTCGACCTCGTCACGACGGAGGAGGCCCTCACGCGGCTGGCCCTCCGGGCCGAACGTCACGGTGTGGAAGCCGTCGCTGCGGAAGAACACCACGTCGCCGCGGTGGATCTGCAGCTCGGTCGGGTAGTAAGCGAGGTACTCGAACCGCGGCGTGTCACTATCCCCGAGCAACCAAGTGGGCGGCGACGACCACCCGGGCTCCACAGCGCCGGCCACGACGAGGTGGTCCGCCCCGTAGGAGGCGGCGGGGCCGCTCGCGGCGTCGGCTGACGATGCGGCCGCGTGCGGCGCTGCCAGCAGCAGGGTCATGAGCACGACCGCAGCCGTGTGTAGCGTCGAAATCCCCATCGTTCCCCCTCCAGTTCGAGCTTGCGTGCAGGACCCGCGCCCCTTCCCCCATCACCCCGGCCCCCGGCCCCGGCACCAGAAGGGCGCTAGTTCACGGGCGCGCTCGCCAGGTCGCGCCTGGCAGTCTTCGTGCGCCGGCCTAGCGGACATGGTTGGGGACACGCCGGCATCCAGCCGAGCGCAGCCGAGCCACGGGCGCTCAGTCCGCTCCTGTAGAGATGGCGGTTCCCGCCGGCCGTCGCGTGGGCCGGGAACCCGGTGCGTACGATGAAGGTCTCCCATGACCAACAGCGTGCACGGAAGCCTTCGGGTGGCCTTCGGGCCGTCTTCGTAGCCGATCGGTGCGGCTCTGCTGGAGGGACAGTTTCGCTGGCCGCAACGCCTACAACCACGGTCTTCGCCGTGTTCCGGCCTCCCGCCCGTGACACGAACCCGGGTACGCACGGCGATGTCATCGCCGCGGGCGGGGATCGCGACGGGTCTCGCGCACAGGGGTCGAGCATCCACCCCATCGGAGCCTGCTTGTGGTTTAAGGGCGAGGAGACAAGGGCGGCTAGTTCTCCGGCACGCTCGCCAGGTTGTGCCTGGCAGTTCTCGTGCGCCGGCCTAGCGGACATGGCTAGGGGACGAGCCGGCCACGGGCGATCTTGCGGCGAGGGTTCCGGCGGCCGAGAAACCAAGTGCCAGGCTGCAACTAGCAACGAGGGCGCCCTCCTAGCGCCTAGACGTTGCAGGCGCCGGTCTCGCACCTGCAGGGAGGTGAGCGTGGGATCGGTCGATCGCCTGCTGCGACGCCCCTCGCCGGATGCGTTCGGCGAGTTCGTCGCCGCGTTCCCCACATTGGTCGACGTGCTGGACGCGCGCCCGGGGGCACGGGTCCTGGTCGTCGCCTGCGGCCAGGGCGCGTCCGCGCTCGACCTCGCGCGCATGTTCCCGCAGGCACGCGTCGACGGGCTGGACCCCGACGACGGCGCGATCGCCGCGGCACGACGTGAGGCCGCGCGGGTCGGGGTCGATGACCGGGTCCGCTTCGAGGTTGCCGACCGGCCGCTCCTGCTCTCGACCAGCGACTACGACGTCGTCATCTGCTGCCCGGATGGGACCGTCCGCTCCGCGGTGATCGGCCTGGTCCACGAACCCCAGCCGCTCGAGTAGCGCAGCGACAGCCGCCCTCCTACCAGTCGCTCGACCAGCGCGGCGGTAGCCGTCCCCGCTCAGCCCTGCACGGTCCAGCGCACCTGTGTGTCGGGCGCGTACGAGCAGAAGGTCCCTGTGCGCACGCTGCGGTCCAGGTGCTGGCCGAGGTCCCGGTCGACGTCGGCGATCCTGCGGATGGCCTCGCGTAGGCGCCACGCCACGGCCTTGCGCGCCCGCTCGGCGGGGTCAGCCGCCCGGCGCGGCCGACCGCGCATCCCGTAGGCGGCGGTGAGCTGCGCGGCCAGGGCGTCCCGCTCGGCGCGCGCCCGCGCCAGGCGCTCGCTGTCCGCGGCGTCCTCGGCGTCGGTGATCTCCTCCTCGAGTTCGGCGAGCCGGGCCCGGTAGGCATCCCTTGCCCGATCATCGAGGATCGGCTCGCCGCCGGAGTCGTCCGCCGTGGACAGGCCCGCCTCGGCGGCTTCCGCGGCGCGCACGGTTCGGGGCGCGCCGCGGCGCATGAGATCCAGGACGTGGATCTCGCGACCCGGCGCCGCCAGCAGCCGAGAAAGATCGCGCATCCCCTTGGAATGCTTCAGCCGAAGCTCCCTACCCCCGTACTCGATGAGCCACATGTCCCCGTCGCGACAGAAGCGATCGGTGTCGTGCTGGCCTGCCTCCACCCGTCCGGCAAGGGCCTTCACGCGCTCAGCCAGGCTGCTCAACGAGGGGTCGTCCAGGACCCCCAGCGCTCGCTCGAGCAGCCGTGCAGCGTGTGCCCGGTCCTCGGGCGTGCCTCGCTGCAAGAGCATCGCGCTGTAGTCGTGCAGGGCGAGCGCGAGCATCGGGCGGTTGCCGGTTCGGGTGTTGCGCGCCACGGCCGCCTCGAAGTGCCGCTGGGCGTCGTCCCAACGACCCATCGCCGTCGCGAGCTGGGCGAGCGGGTAGGACACGGACCCGAGGCTGATCGCCGCCGGTCCCGCGACGACGTCGAGATGGGCGTAAGGCAGCGCGACCCGGTAGAGGGCCTCGGCGTGGCCCCCGTCCCCCAGAGCGGCGCACACGCGCGCATGCGCCCAGATCGTGATCAGCCGGACCCCGTCCTCGGCGAGATCGGTGAAGTCCTGTCCCGCGAGCTGGGAGTGGATGACCTCGGCCTCGTCGAGGTGGCCCATCTCGGCGTAGACGAACGCGAGCGCCGACCGCCACGCGGGCACCGAGCCGAACTGGTCGAGGTAGCCTCGGATCGCCGGCTCCAGCTCGTCGACGCGGCCCTGCAACCAGCGCAGGACCACCATCTGGCCTCCGAAGACCTGCACGGCGATCTCGCTGTCTGCGTCCTGGATCGTGGCCAGGGCGTCCAGGATCTGCTGCTCCGCCTGTTCCAGCCTGCCGCTGAGCATGGTGCCGGTGACCTGCAGCACCGCGGTCTGCCAGCGGTACAGAGGCATCCGCAGCTCGGCGGCCAGGCGCTCGCATGCCTCGATCTCGAGGGCAGCGGCGTCCATGTCGCCCCGTTCGATCAGCGCAGTCGCGCGGAAGTGGTGACCGAGGTAGGCGGCCTCGGGGTTGCCGGTCTGGCTCGCCAGCGCCAGGAGCTCGTCGGTGCCGGCCAGTCGCTGTTCCAGCGTGTCCGGGCTCAGCGTCGCCCAGTACTGGCTGTACAGCGCGAGGAGCTCCACCGTCGGATCGCCCACGTCGCGTGCGAGCCGGACCGCTTCGTCGCTCAAGCGCCGACGGCGGTCGACCTCGTCCGTCCAGTACAGCTCCATGGCCAGCCGGCTGAGCAGGCGAGCACGGAGCCGCGGGTCCGCATCGCCCAGCATCCCCACCGCCTCTTCCAGCAGCTGGGTCAGCGCCTCGTCCGTCCGCGTGCTCGCGCCCCAGCCGCCCAAGTCCGAGCCCACCCCCAGTGCGGCGCGACCTAACAAGGTGGCGTCGCGCAGTCGCCGCGCCAGACCAACCGCCTCGTGGAACGTCGCGGTAGCGCTCTCGGCTGCGCCCATGCGCCGCTGGGCGTCGCCGAGCGCGAGCAACAACTCGCAACGCCGGCGGCCGTCTGCGGATCCCACGGCGACCAGCGCGCGTTCGTAGTGGCCGACCGCGTCCTCGTAGGCGAACATGTCGGCTGCCTGCCGGCCAGCGAGCTCGGCATACAAGATGGCTTTGCTGGTGTCGCCACCCGCGGTCGTACGGAAGTAGTGATGCGCGATCTCGGCGAGGCGGGAGGTCGCCTCCGGCGAGTCCTGTAGAGCCTGGGCTACGCGCCGATGCGTATCAACCCGCCTGCCGGCGCCCTGCAGGTCGTAGAGGGCATCGCGGATCAGGCCATGCGAGAAGGCGTACACCCCCGGCGCGTCTGGCGACTCGGTGACGATGCGCCCCGCTGCCGCCTCGTCGATGCGCTCGAGCAGGTCCAGAGGTTCGAGTCCGAGCACGCGGCCCAGGAGGTCCACACTGAACTCATGCCCGATGACCGCCGCCGCCCCCAGCGCCGCCACCGCTTCCGAAGACAGCCGCGCAAGACGTCGCTCCACGACCTCCCGTACGCCCTCCGGTATGCCCGCCGCCGGGATCAGGGACGGGTCCGGGTCCGCGAAGGCGCGATGCGCGACGAGCAAGCGGGTGAACTCTCTGACGTAGAACGGGTTCCCGTCCGTTCGCTTGTGGACTGCCGCGGCCAGTTCTGCGTGCAGCGACTCCCCTGCGGTGCTCTCCATGAGCGCCGCCACGTGGGTTCTACTCAGGCCGCGGAGCGATCGATGCAGGCCACTGACCTTCACCACGTCGGTCAGCGGCCCCGACCTCGGATCCCCCGGCAGCACCTCGCCTTCCCGGTACAGGCCGAGGAACAAGACTCTGGACCGCGCCAGCTCCCGCACCAGGAAGTGCAGCAGGCGCAGCGAGGGGACGTCCGCCCAGTGCAGATCGTCGATGACGATCACGATCGGCGCGCGCTCGGCCGCGTTGCGCCACAGGGTCGCGACGGAGTCGAACAAACGGAACCGTCCCTGCTGCGGCGCCAGACCGGGTGTTGGCGGCTCGGTTGAGCGCACCGCGACGTCGGGATAGATGGTTTCCATGTCCGGCACCAGCTTGGCGATGTCGGCCGCGCCTGCGCCCAGGTCGCCGGCCAGGACCTCTGGGGGATGGAGTCGGCAGTAGCCGCGGATGATCTGGATCCAGGGCCAGAACGGAGGCGCACCGTCGCCCTCCCAGCAGTTGCCCCACAAGACAGTGGCACCGTCGGCCACGACTTTGTCGGTGAACGCGCGAGCCAGACACGTCTTGCCGATGCCTGGGCCTCCGGACAGCAGGCCAAGGAGCCCGCGCCCGGAGCGGGCCTCGTCGAAGACCCTTTCGAGCTCCCCCAGTTCCCGTTGCCGGCCGATGCACGTCGCCTGCGGTGGGAGCTCGGAGGTCACTTCGGTCACTCCCTCCGGGCGCGTCGGCAGATCCACCTCGCCGCAGCCTTCCCTCCGCTCGCCGCGCTGTCCACCCCTCGGCTCCTCTCCGTCAGCCGTGTCGGGAAGGACGACTTGTGCCAGCGTCCGCGGCCTTTCACCCGGTTCATCGAACAGGCCGTTGATCGGCCGCTGGGACGGGCCAGGCGGCGTGTGCGGTCTCGCTCAGCGGGGATCGTTGCAGCCGGACCTCGACTTCCACCGCTTCGACGTCGTGCGCTCCATCCCCTGCCTGCGCGGCGACCCCGCCGGTTGAAGAGCCATGGGCGAGCCGTATGAAGGGCCAGCCACTAAGTTCCGCGATAGACCCCACGACAGGGGACGGCCGTGGACGGCACGGAGACCTCTCGGGAGGGACAACTCGCCCTTCGTCTTGGGAACCTCCGCCGGGTCAGCGCGATGCTGCTGGCCGCAGAGTCACCGTCGGCCGTGGCTCGGGTTTCCCTAGAAGTCCTAGCCGAACGCGTGGATGTCGTACGAGGCAGCGTCTCGGAGTTGGACCATGAACGAGACGAGACGGTCGTCCTCGCCGTGGTCGGTGAGGCCAGCGCCGACGTGCCCGCAGGGACACGCCTACGGATGGCCGATCCCGACGTGCTGCGTCGATACCGCAGGGGTTCCCGGATCGAGATGCCCGACTTGGCGGCCCTCGAGGAGCCGACGGGAGTCGACCGCAAGCTCCTCGAGATGGGCGTGCGGTCCTACGTCAACGTCCCACTCCTCGCCGACGGCGAGCTCGTAGGCTCGTTGAACCTTGGCTCCTCCCGACCGCACGGGTTCCACCACGACCACATCGAACTGGCAGAGGATCTGGCGGGGCTGGTCGCCATCGCGATCCGCGAGGCACGACTCCGCGAACAGCTCCTTCATCGCTCGCGTGAACTCGAAGCCTCGATCGCCGAGCTGGAGCGGATCGATGCATGGCGCCGGCGGCTCGTGAACATGCTGGCGCACGACGTCCGTTCCCCGCTGTCCACGGTCGTCACTACGATGCAGATCATCTCTGGCCGCATCAGTGAGCTCCGCCAGGATCAGCTTCGCCATCTCGTCGACAGCGCCGAGCGTTCCGCCCGCAGGACCATCGGTCTCGCGGAGGATCTCCTGGCCCTCGCCCGCAGCGAGGAGGGACGCCTCGTACTCCACCGGACCCGTCTCGATGTCGCCGCAGCGGTCCGCTCTGCGTTCTCGAACCTGCACAGCTCCCACACCCCCGTGATCGATGTGCCGGCCGGGCTCGAAGCGGACGTGGACCCCCGACGCTTCGGACAGATCGTGACGAACCTCATCGAGAACGCCTACCGCCATGGTGAGCCGCCCGTAACGGTCGCCGCGCGACCACGGTCCGGCGGCGGTATCCGGCTGACCGTTACCGATGTCGGAGGTGGGGTGCCCCAGCAACAGGTGCCATCGCTGTTCCGACCGTTCGCGGAGGGCAGTCGCGCTGACTCCGTCGGACTGGGCCTCTGGGTCGTCAGCGAGCTCGCCGCCGCACACGGCGGCGAGGTCAGGTACACGGATCCGGAAGGGCCAGGAGCCTGCTTCGTCGTGGACCTGCCGCCCCCCGAGGGGTGAACGACCGTCGCAGCGCGGCCCGGGGCAGCTGCCGTGGCGCCGGCCGCGACCCGCGACCCGGCGCGCCGGGGACAGGTGGACCGCCGACGCCGGCATCGATCGCACCCGGTCCGCAAACCTGAGCGTTCTGGCGCCGGCTGGCGGTCACACCACTCGGTGCCACAGCACCTCTCACCCCAGGTCGACTGGTTCGACGGTGCCCGCGCCGCATCCCGCACACTCGATCCCTTCGATCTCTGGCGCCATCGCGAGCATCTAGCAGCGCGCGAACCCCCGCTGTGTGCGCCCATCTTCGGGCGCGCGGCCGCTCGCAACTTCATCCCCCAGATCGCTCGCATATCCGAACGGATCAGGGGACGAAGTGGAGCGACGCTCGGCGGAAGGCTTCTGCACGTGCTTGGGTGGGGTTGGGCGGCTCGGCCATGGCCTTGCAACTGGGCGAACCCGAGCTTCGAGGGCGATCTCCCGGCCTTCTGCTCGTCGTCGTACACCGACGGGTCACCTGTCCGAGCACCCGGCCGAGGTCGCCACCAGGTCGAACCCGGCCTCCTCCGCGCGGATCTCCCACCGCAGCAGGTCGCGCGGGTCGTGGTCCTCGATGGGTGGCGTCGACAAGGAACCTAGACAGGGCATCGGCTGCGCTCGTGGCGATGACGGCGATCAAGGCGCCGACGGCTTCATGCGCTGCAAGAGCCAGCATGTTCGAGGGCCGTGTTGAGATCAGGCGGACTCCAGGTGGTGCTGCCGCTCGGTTTCCTGGCGTGTTCGGTGGGTCGTGGCTGTTCGAGCCGCGATCTCCGCAGCGATGTGAGCAGCGTCTCGTCCCACGCCGTGGATCTGCTCGGATGAGACCGAGTAGAGGAACTTCAGACCGACGAAGTAGAGACCCGGCATCGCCTCGACGACACCACGATGGTGGCTCGGTTCATGCTGCCCGGCCTCGAACACCGGGAGGTCGATCCACGAGAAGCCGGGGTGGAACCCGGTGCACCAAACCACGTTGGCGACGTCGATCCGGCGACCATCGTCGAGCAGTGGTTGTCCCTGCTCGACGCCGGTCACTCTGCCGACCCGTTCCACACCAGCGCCCTCGAGGTCCTTCGGTTTGACCCGGAGCAGTGGCTCGCCGCTGGATACCATCTTCGGACGTGCCTTTCGTCCCAGCGGTGTGCTGGTGGTCAGCACCCGATGGAAGGCGAACCGTCCGACGATCGGCATCAGGATGCGTGCGGGCACGCTCTCGGGGCGGAAGGGGATGACGCCGTTGTCGGATCCGGCAAGTAACACCGCGCGGGTTCGCGCCAGCTCCAAGGCGATCTCCGCGCCGGAGTTCCCTACGCCGACCACGAGGGCCTGGCCATCCTGGAGCTGATCGGGGTTGGCGTACTCGGCCGAGTACGAGATGCCGACCTGGCGGCGGTAGCGCCGGTACGCCCGGACGATCGCGACCTCGTGCGGCGTGAGGCCCGCCCGCAGGACGAGCTGGTTGAGGCCGTCGACGTCGACCCGGCCGTCCAATGCGGCCAGCACCGTCGCGGTGAGCGACTCGGTGGCATCCACGACGGCATCCGGCGGTGCGACGACGCGGAACTCGTGCAGGTG
>JAHWKY010000067.1 GCA_019347575.1 Actinomycetota bacterium
TCGCCAGACAGGACGTCTACGCCGACGCCTTGGCTGGTGCGCCTCTGGCCTTCGAGAACCACGCCCCGATGCTCCTCACCACCCAGGGAGCGTTGGCGTCCGAGGTGAAGACCGAGCTCGAACGCCTCCGCGTCGACACGGTCTACCTGCTCGGCGGCGAGGCGGCGTTGTCGCCCCGCGTCGAACAGGACCTGCAGGCCATGGGCATCCGCAACATCGTCCGCATCGGAGGGATCGACCGCTTCGAAACCGCGGCCATGATCGGTGAACGCCTGACCGACACCTCCAACGTGTACATCGTCGAGGGGGCCGACCCGAGCGAGACCCGCGGCTGGCCCGATGCGTTGAGCGTCGCGCCGCTGGCGTCCGTGGAGGGTCGGCCGATCCTGCTCGTGACGACCGAGACCCTGCCCGAGCACACGCGTGCCGCGCTCGACGAGTTCGGTGCAGAGTCGGCGACCGTTATCGGCGGACCCGTCGCGGTGAACGACGACGTCCGTGCGGCGATCGAGGACGAGGGTGTGGCCCTCAAGGAGGTCTTCGGCGACGACCGCTACGACACGTCAGCGAAGCTGGCCGATATCGCGGCCCGCACGCACCTGCACGACGCGCGCCCCTGGCTCGCGACCGGGGAGAAGTTCCCGGACGCACTGTCCGCGGGGTCGGCGGCGGCACTGAACGGTGGACCGCTCCTGCTGGTCCCACACGGCGATCTAGGTGCAGCCCCGGCCTCGGAGGAGTGGCTGCGTGAGCACTCGCCGGACGTCGACCGCGTGCGCTTCCTCGGCGGACCGGTAGCCATCTCGGCGAACGTTGAAGCCCAGGTGAAGCAGGCGATCGCGGCCGGTCCGCCGCCTGCAGGACCCACGCCGCCGCTGAAGGGCGAGGAGCTCGCGAGCTTCACGTTCGAGACCGGACCCGAGGGCTGGACGACCTCGACCAACAAGATCACCACCCGCTGGCAGGTCGCCCCGCCCGGCGATGCGTCCGGGCAGAGCTTCCAGATCCCGGTGTACGACAACGAGTCGACCGCGATGCTGACCTCCCCGGCGATCAGCCACACCGGCGGTCCCGTGAAGCTCCAGTGGTCGCAGCGGACCAACTCCGAGGAAGGGTTCGACTTCCTCAACGTGGAGTGGTCGGTCGGGGGCGAGCTCTACCACGGGCTGGTCGGGTTCTCCGGGATGAACGAGAGCTACCCGCAGTTCGATCCGCACGAGATCGCGTTCGAAGCACCGCCAGGTGACCTGTACATCCGCTTCCGGTTCAGCAGCGACCAGCTGGTGAACCAGGAGGGCGTGTACGTGGACAACGTGGTCGTCAGCAACTAGGAGGCCCGCCCTTGATCCGGATCCCGCGACTGGAAACGGCTGTCGTCGCACTGGCCGCCGTCGGACTCATCGCCGGCGCCGCCATGGTCGTGGAGAGCCGCGACCCCGTCGCACGCGCCGCGCAGGAGGAGTGCCCGCCGGGCTACGAGCGGGTGACCGAACGCGAGATGACGCCGGAGATGGCGGCGCAGCTCCCCGCGCAGTACCAGGGCGGTGAGGGCCTCGAGCTGGGTTCGTCGTTCCGCGGGGCGTGCCTCGCGACGGACCGGCCCGAGCCGTTCCGGGAGCTGGCGCTGCGCGACATGCAGCAGTCGTCGATCCGTACCGCGCCGTACGACTCGATCCACCCCGACGCGCCACTGGCGGCGGCGATGCAGCGCCAGGAGCTCGTGGCACGGGCTGCGTCCGTTCCCGGTTCCGGTGGTGTTGCGCAGAAGTACGGACTCGGACCGCAGATCTCCAACGATCCTCGGTATCCCAGCACGTCCGGCAACGGGATCGTCCACAGCACCGGCCGCATCGACGACCTCAAGTACGACCCGCCCACGGGTCGGCTCTTCGCCGCGATCGGGACCGGCGGGGTGTGGCTCTCGGAGGACCTCGGTGAGTCGTGGCGTCCCATCACGGACAACCTCCCCTCGACGGTGGTCTCGTCGGTCGCCTACACGCGCGCGGGCGGCCCCGACGGGACGATCGTCGCGGTCACGGGCGAGCACACCTTCGGCGGCTTCGCGTTCACGGGGATCGGTGTGTGGTACTCGCGCGACCTCGGCGAGACGTGGCAGCGTTCCTCCGGGCCGCCTTCCGGCACCCTCGGGTTCGCCGCCGAGGTGGACCCGACCAACCCGAACGTCATCTACGCGGCGACCGGCAACGGCCTGTGGCGCTCCACCGACGCGGGCGCGACGTTCCGTGACGTGAAGCTGCCGACGGGCGACTGCGCCGGGGACTACAACGACGACACCTGCAACTTCGCCAACTTCGTCACCGACGTCGTCGTGCAGCACCCCGGAGGGACCACCGACGTCCCCGGCGGCGCCGTGGTCGCAGCGGTGGGGTGGCGGGCCGGTGAGGCCACCAACCCCGACGGCAACGTCCAGTCCGAGCACAACGGGCTGTACTACTCCGACACCGGCCAGCCTGGCACCTTCGCCTACGAGCCTGGTCTCGAGGCGGCGATCCCCGACAGCGGGGACAAGCACGCGCGGATCGGCCGCATCGAGATGGGTCCGGCCGTCGGTGACGCGCAGGACCACAACTACCTGTACCTGATCATGGAGGACGCGGTCCTGTTCAACGGCGGGGCCCGCTTCTCTCCGATCCCGGACGACTTCTTCGGCTCGAACCCGACGTTCCTGTCGGGGGTGTACGTGTCCGACGACTTCGGCAAGAGCTGGGAGCTGCTGGCCGATGACGTCGAGATCGCGAAGTCCTGCCCAGCGAACAACTCCGTCTTCTGCATCCCAGGGCTCGTTGAGCCCGGGATCCAGTCCTGGTTCAACCTCTGGGTCCACCCCGACCCGACGCAGGCCGTGGGCGGCGTCCCCAGTCGGTTGCTGTTCGGCCTCGAGGAGGTCTGGCAGAGCCGCGAGGTCGGCCCCCACGTCAACAACGCGAGCACCTCGTTCGAGGTCATCGGGCGCTACTACGGATCCGGTGACTGCTTGCTGGTGGCGACCGACTGCAGCGTGAACCGCGAGGTCGGTATCACCACCACCCACCCGGACCACCACGCGGGGCTCATCCTCCCGAGGTCCGAGGAGGAAGGTGGCGGTTCGCTGTTGCTCGTGGGACACGACGGTGGCCTCAGCACGCAGATGTCCTCCGGTTCGACCGACCCGTTCGATCAGAACAGCTGGCAGCTCACACAGTTCAACGGGCTGCAGACCCTGTTGCCCTACTCGTCGGTGATCGCCAACGACGGGGTTGCGTACGCGGGCCTCCAGGACAACGGTCAGCTGAGGGTCACACCGGACGAGGGCTTCGCGCAGTACGCCACGTACGGAGCGGACGGGACCTTCACCGCGGTCGATCCCGAGAACTCGGACTACGTGATCGAGTCGACCCAGAACGCGGGGATGAACGTCTCGACCGACGGGGGCCAGACGTGGCGCGGGATCGCCCCGCCTGCCGACAACGTCCGGTTCGTGAACCCGTTCGTCATGGACCCGCTCGACGCCAACCACCTCGCGACGGGCGGCCGCCAGATCGTGGAGTCCACGGCCGGACCGAACACGGCGAACGGTGACGAGGGCAACGAGTGGAAGGTCGTGTTCGACCTCAGGACCACCGAACGTGACCCGCAGCACAACACCGCCGATCAGCCCGAGCCGCCCTCGAACGGCATGAGCGCGATCGACACGCGCGGGCCGGGTACGTACGTCGGCTTCTGCGGAGTGTGCGACATCCTCAACGCCGACTACCCGTTCCAGAACGGCATCGCGACCAACGTGTCCGGGCAGGATCTGCCCGAACCCGGGACGTCGAAGGGATGGCACTTCGCCGCCGCCGAGGGCCTGCCGAACCGCTACATCACGTCGGTCGCGATCGATCCGCGTGACGAGACCCTCCGGACGATCTACGTGACGCTCGGCGGGTACTCGCGTGCGTGGGTCCCCCCGGGCGCGGCTTTCGACGAGAACAACGAGGTCGGTGAGGGGCACCTGTACAAGTCGACCGATGCGGGCGAGACCTTCGTGGACATCTCGGGGAACCTCCCCGACATCCCCGCCACCTGGGTGGAACCACGGGGCGACCAGTTGCTCGTCGGGACCGACCAGGGTGCCTACATCACATCCGATACGAACGGTGGCCCCGTCGCGCCGCTGGCGCCGGACGTGCTCCCGTCGACGCCAGTGACCTCGATCCAGCTCAAGCCGGATGACCCCGACTTCGCGCTGATCGGACTCTACGGCCGCGGTCTGTGGGCCTACCGGTTCCCCGACGGCGACTACACGCTGCGCCGCCTAGGTGGCAGCGACAGGATCGGGACCGCGGTCGAGATCTCGAAGGCCGAGTTCGACAGCTCCGACACCGTGGTGATCGCTCGTCACGATGTGTACGCGGACGCCCTCGCTGGGTCGCCGCTGGCAGCCCGTGAGGACGCACCGCTGCTGCTCACCCCCACCGGGGCGCTGGCGGATGCCGTGAAGCAGGAGATCGACCGTCTCGATGCGAGCCGGGCGATCCTCCTCGGCGGTACCGCGGCGCTGTCCGACCGTGTCGAGCAGGACCTGGAGCTCGCCGGCATCTCGGACATCGAGCGGTACGAAGGCGACAACCGGTTCGGCACGGCCGCCGCGATCGCCGAGGAGCTCGGCGGCCGCAACGTGTACGTCACGGAGGGCATCGACGCGGATCCGACCCGCGGCTGGCCGGATGCCATGAGCATCTCGCCGGTCGCTGCGGAGCGGGGTTGGCCGATCCTCCTCACCGACACGCACACGCTGCCGGGTGAGACCGGGGATGCGCTCGCATCGCTCAACGCCAACACCGCGACCGTGGTTGGCGGCCCCGTCGCTGTCTCCGAGGCGGTCGAGACCGAGCTGGGCAAGCTCGTGAGCGTCCAGGACCGCATCGCCGGCAGCGACCGGTACGAGACCTCCGCGAAGGCCGCAGAGGCCGGACGCCGCGTGGGCCTATCCACCAGCTCGACCTGGTTCGCCCGAGGCGGCGACTTCCCGGATGCGTTGGCTGCGGGTCCGACCGCCGCGCGAGCCGGCGGGGTGATGATCCTGGTACCGGACCACGACCTCGGTGTGTGGGCGTCCGCGACGTTCGTGGACACCTACGCGTGCTCGATCGACGTCGGCTCGATCCTGGGTGGTCCGCAGGCGATCGCCGCGCAGGTCGAGTCCCAGATCCGCCAGCGGTTGGGCGCGTGCGTCGACACCGGGCCGGGCGCGTACCCGACCCCGAAGCCGATCATCGGGCCGCCACCGCCCCCGGAGCCGGCGAAGGACACCCTCGCCGGACCGTACGGGTTCGAGGGCGGCGCCGACGGCTGGACCGTCACCACGCCCAGCCCCGGGGTCCCGGCGACGGCGTGGGAGCGCCAGCAGGGCAACGGCCACGGCGGTTCGGACTGGAGCTTCAACGTGATCCCGTACGGCGAGGAGGTCGAGACGATCCTCACGTCGCCGAAGATGACCGCGCCCGGAGGGACCGCCTTCCTGAGCTGGTGGAACACGTTCGACATCGAGGGTGGCGGCTTCGACGAGGTCAAGGTCGAGTGGTCGCCGAACAACAGCGACTGGACGTCGATCGCGACCCTCGGCGGGCAGAACGTCGGCTACCCCGAGTACGGCGAGATGGAGCTCGAGTTCGCCCCGCCCGCGGGCGACCTGTGGGTGCGGTTCCGCTTCTACAGCGACGAGATCTGCTCGTCGACCGGGACACCGGTGTGCGCCCGTCCGGACGGGTACGAGGGCATCCGTATCGACGACGTCGCGTTCGAGAAGGCCAGCTAGCCCGGGCAGGGATCGGGGCCTCCGCCGTCGAAGATCGTCGGCAGGGAGAAGCCGTCCGCGACGGTCGTGGGTGGCGTTGCTGGGGGGAGACCGCCATGGCTGCAACTTCCGTTGCCCGGGTACGCATTGCCGTGTTCGTCGCACTGGTCGCCATGCTCGTCGGGGCCACGGTCGCCGTGAGCGCCGAGGACCGACGGGCCGCGGAGGCGGCGGGGCCCTGCCCGCCGGGCTACCACCTCGTGGACCTCGCCGAGCTGGCCGTCGAGCGGGTGATGGGGGCCTCGGGCGAGGACGGGCGCGTGCGATCGCCCGACCAGATGCTCGAGCCGAAGTGCCTCTCGGACAAGCACCCCGAGAGCTTCGCGGAGCTCGGTTCCCTCATGGAGGAACGGGCGTCCATGGTGACCGCCCCCTTCCGGTACGCCCCCCAGGGTGCGTTCCGAGCGGCGGTCGAGCAGACGCGGGCGATGGCCGAGCGACCGAGCGACGTCCCGGGCAGCGCAGGAACCTGGGAGCCCTACGGCCACGGCCCCCTGATCTCCAACGACGAACGCTTCGACAGCGTGAACACCCTCGGGTTAGCGGAGCTCAACGGCCGCATCGACAGCTTCGCCTACGACGAGGGCAACGGTCGGCTGTTCGCCCTGATCGGCACCGGCGGGATCTGGATGTCCGAGGACCTGGGCGACTCCTGGACCTCGATCGGGGACGACCTGCCGACCCAGATCTTCGGGGCGCTCGATTGGTCACCGGCCGGGGGTCCCGACGGCACGATCGTCGCGGTCGGCGGCGAGCATCTGATGGGCGGCAACACCTACACCGGCCTGGGCGCCTACTGGACGAACGACCTCGGGCGCACCTGGCACCACGCCGAGGGCGTGCCGGACGGGCTCCTCGGGTTCCAGGTCGAGGTGGATCCGACCGATCCCACGATCGTCTACGCCGCGACGAGCCAGGGCCTGTACCGTTCCACCGACATCGGCAAGACGTTCACCAACGTGGCGCTGCCCACCTCCGAGGAGTGCGCCGGCGTGACGGGCTACGCCAACCCGTGCGAGTTCGCGAACTTCGTGACCGATGTGGTCGTCAAGGAACCGGGGGGCGTCGGCGACGCCGCCGTGGAGGCCGGCACCGTGGTCGCCGCCGTCGGCTACCGCGCCGGCATGGCGCAGTTCCCCGACGGGACCGTCCACGCCCCCGGCAACGGGATCTACCGGTCCTCGAGCGGTGAGCCCGGCACGTTCGAGAAGCTCGACGTGTCCGGGCCGGGAGGGTGCGGCTCGGGGTTCGCTCCACAGCAGAACATCGGCCGTACCGAGCTCGGCAAGACCTTCGGACCGGACCAGGACCACGACTGGTTGTACGCGATCGTGGAGGACGCGGAGCTGTTCAACGGCGGCGCCCCCACGATCGACATCGGGGACCCCGGCAACGACGACCAGGCGATCTACAACACGACCTTCAACGGCATCTACGTCTCCGACGACTTCGGGGCGTCCTGGACGTGCATGGCCGACACCACCGAGATCAGCGAGAACCCCCTCACCAACTCCGGACTGGTGGGGGTCGGCCAGGCGCTGCTCTTCGCCCCCGGCGTGCAGGCCTGGTACGACGAGTACATCGCCGTCGACCCCACCCGCCAGACCGAGGACGGGATCCCCACCCGGATCCACTTCGGGTTGGAGGAGCTATGGGCCAACCGCGGGACCACGCAGGCCCAGGATGGCACGCCCCAGGATCCACGCGGGGATTTCCACGTCATCGGCCCCTACTTCGCGGACGAGACCTGTTACCTCCTGGACACCGGGACCCCGACGTGCCCGTCCGGAGACGATCTCGACAACCCCGAGACCACCACCCACCCCGATCACCACGACGGCATGTTCATCCCGACTGGTGACGGTGGGGTGCACTTCATCGCCGGGACCGACGGCGGCGCCTACCGCCAGACCGTGGCCGAGGGCGAGGAGTTCGTCGAGGAGGGGTGGGCCGAGGGCAAGAACGACGGCTTCAACACCCTGCTGCCGTACCACGCACGGATGGCCGAGGACGGGACCGTCTGGTACGGGCTGCAGGACAACGGCACCGCCAAGACCGAGCCCAACGGGAAGAAGGTGATGACCTTCGGAGGGGACGGGGCGTTCGTGGCCGTCGACCCGGACGACAGCGACTACGCCTGGGGCGAGACCCCGTTCGCAAGGATGCGGTTCACCACCGATGGCGGTCGGACGTGGACGGGCTGCTCGCCGCCGATCACGAGGAGTCAGTTCATCAACCCGTTCGTCATGGACCCGACCGATCCGAACCACCTGATGACCGCGGGTCGGCAGGTCGTCGCGACCGTCGATGGTCCGGAGACCTGCACGGGTGTCGTGACGGACGCGGTGATCAGCGGCTGGACCCAGGTCTTCGATCTCGGTACGAACGAGGACACCGGCGCTACGAACTCCATGTCGGCGATCGACGTCCGTGGGGCGAACGCGTACGTGGGGTTCTGCGGGCCGTGCGACCTCATCAACAACTGGGACGTCGGCTTCGCCAACGGCATCGCCACGAACGTCGGTCAGGAGGAAGAACCGGAGAAGGGCTCGTCCGCCGGCTGGCACTTCGCCTCCGCGGACGGCCTGCCCAACCGTTACATCACGTCGGTGGCGATCGATCCCGACGATCCGGCGACGGTCTATGTGACGCTCGGTGGCTACGCGAACCGCGAGTGGGTGCCGCCCGGCAGCTACCTCGACCCGACCGAGAACCTCGGCGAGGGGCACGTGTTCCGGTCCACCGATGCCGGGGAGACCTTCACCGATCTCTCCGGGGATCTACCGAACGTCCACGCCACGTGGATCACGCTGCGCGACAACGGGCAGATGGTCGTCGGCACGGACGCCGGGGTGTTCCTCTCGGCCGACGCCGACGGGACCTCTTGGGTGCCGCTCGACGACGGCTTGCCGGCGGCACCGGTGACCTCGTTGCAGATCGCCCCGCAGGATCCGGAGG
>JAHWKY010000068.1 GCA_019347575.1 Actinomycetota bacterium
TGCCGCGGCTCGCCGACGGTTCGGCCGCCGCGACGCTCTCCCTCACGCCGGACGATCTGACGGTCGCACGCGACGACACCGGCGTCCGGTTCACCGGGGTCGTGCCGGCGATGCTCGCCGCGGGCGACGCCGACCTCATCCTGCTCGGCGGTCGCGACGGCGACGGGGCCGAGGTCTGGACCGTGGTGCGCCGTGACGAGGTGGACGTCCGCGAGCGGGACAGCCTCGACCTGACGCGCCCCGTCTGCGAGGTCTCCGTCGACCTCACGGTCGGGCAGGATCGGCTGCTCACCGGGCTCGGCCCGGACGCCGTGCGCGGGGCCGCCGTCGCCGTGCTGGCCGCCGAGGCCGCCGGCGTCGCCGCCTGGTGCCAGGAGACCGCGACCGAGCACGCCAAGGTGCGTCGCCAGTTCGGCCGCCCCATCGGCCAGTTCCAGGCGGTCAAGCACGGGTGCGCCGACCTGCTCGTGCTCGTCGAGCAGGTGCGCGCGGCCGCGTGGGACGCCGCCCGGGCCCTGGCGACCAGCGACGACCCGGATCAGCGTGCCCTGGCCACGGCTGTCGCGGGCGCGACCGCGTTCGACGCCGCCGTGTCGTGCGCGCTCGAGTGCATCCAGATCCTCGGGGGGATCGGCTTCACCTGGGAGCACGACGCGCACCTGTACCTGCGCCGCGCGACCGCGGTCCGTCAGCTCCTGGGCGGGACGTCCGTGTGGCGCGACCGGGTGTGCGGGCTGGCACTGGCCGGCGCGCGCCGCGAGCTCAGCGTCGAGCTGGGCGATCTCGCGGACGTCGACGGGCTCCGCGAGGAGGTACGGGCGTTCCTCGACGACCTGCCCGAGGACCCGACGGACCGCCGCGCCGCCCTCGCGGACTCCGGCTACCACCGGCCGCACTGGCCGGAGCCCTGGGGTCGCGACGCCGGTCCCGTCGAGCAGCTCGTCATCGAGGAGCAGTTCACGACCGCCGGTGTCGAACGCCCCGACCTCGTGATCGGCGACTGGATCCTCCCGACGATCATCGCGCACGGCTCGGACGAGCAGCGGGAGAGGTTCATCCGCCCCACCCTGCGCGGCGAGATCACGTGGTGCCAGATGTTCTCCGAGCCGGAGGCCGGCTCCGACCTGGCCGCGCTCAGCACCCGGGCTGAACGCACGGACGGCGGTTGGGTGCTGACCGGGCAGAAGGTGTGGACCTCGCTCGCGCGGTCGGCGGACCACGCGCTGTGCCTGGCGCGGACCGACCCGGACGTCCCCAAGCACGAGGGGATCACCGCGTTCCTCGTCGACATGGACGCCGACGGGCTCGACGTGCGACCGCTCAGGGAGCTCACCGGCAACGACATGTTCAACGAGATCTTCCTCGACGGCGTCCTCGTGCCCGACGAGGACGTCCTCGGGCCCGTGAACGAGGGCTGGGAGGTGGGACGCACGACGCTGGCGAACGAGCGCGTCGCGATGAGCTCCGGCTCGTCGATGGGCTCCGGGGTCGAGCGGACCATCGGGCTGATCGCCGAGCACGGGGACCCGGAGGATCCGGTGCTGCGCGACCGGCTGGGGGCGCTGATCTGCGGGGGACAGGTGCTGTCGCTGCTCGGGTTCCGGACCACCCTCCGGCAGGTGTCGGGGGTGGAGCCCGGCGCCAGCGCGAGCGTGCGCAAGCTCGTGGGTGGCCTCCACGCGCAGGACTGTGCGGAGCTGGCCGTCGACGCCCTCGGACCCCTGGGCGCGACCGCCGAGGGCCCCGCCGCGAAGGCCACGTACGCGTTCCTCCAGACCCAGTGCCTCACGATCGCCGGCGGGACGACCGCGGTGCAGAAGAACGTCATCGCCGAGCGCATCCTGGGGCTCCCCCGGGACGACGCGGCACCGGACGGTGACGGGTGAGGCCGGGCGACCTCGACCTCGGACTGATGCTCGGGTACTGGGCCGCCGACGCACGCGACGACGTCCCGCTGGCACGGGAGGCCGAGCGTCTGGGCTACCGCTCGGTGTGGACCGCGGAGGCCTACGGATCCGACGCGGTCTCGACGCTCGCCTGGATCGGCGCCAACACGAGCCGTATCGAGCTCGGCACCGGCCTGATGCAGGTGTCCGCCCGCACGCCGGCCTGCACCGCGATGACCGCGGTGACGATGGACCACCTCACCGGGGGACGGTTCTCACTCGGACTGGGCGTGTCCGGGCCCCAGGTCGTCGAGGGCTGGTACGGCCAGCCGTTCCCCGCCCCGCTGGCCCGCACCCGCGAGTACGTGGGGATCCTGCGCGACATCTGGGCCCGGGAGGGGCCGGTCACCAACGACGGCGAGCACTACCCGCTGCCGCACCCCGACGGCACGGGGCTGGGCAAGCCGCTCAAGATCACCACCCACCCGCTCCGCTCCGACCTCCCGGTCCTCCTCGGCGCCGAGGGTCCGAAGAACGTCGCGCTGGCCGCCGAGATCGCCGACGGCTGGCTGCCGATCTTCATGCTGCCCGACCGCTTCGACGACCTGTACGGCGAGACGCTCGCCGCTGCCGACGACGGCTGGCACATCGCCTGCCCCGTCCACGTCGTCGTGGACGACGACGTCGAGGAGGCGCTGCTGGCGGTCAAGCTCAGCCTCGCCTTCTACATCGGCGGGATGGGGGCGGAGCGCGCCAACTTCCACAAGGACGTGATCGGCCGGATGGGGTTCGCCGACGGCGCCGAACGCGTCCAGAAGCTGTTCCTCGACGGCGACCGGGAGGCTGCCGTGCACGCCGTCCCGGACGCACTCGCCGACGGCATCGCGCTGTGCGGCCCCCCCGGTCGCATCCGCGAACGGCTCCAGGCGTGGATCGCCAGTCCCGTCGACACCCTGCTCGTCATGTCGCACGACCCGGCCACGCTGCGCCTCCTGGCCGACGCGCTGAGCTGAGCGGAGGAGGGAGCATGAGCGACGAGGACCGACCGGTCGAGGAGCTGGTGACCTACGAGGTCGCCGAGGGCATCGCACGCATCACGATCGATCGGCCCGAGACCCGCAACGCGCTGACGTGGCGGATGCGCGATCGCCTGGGCGACCTCCTCCGCGACGCGTCGGCCGACGTCGGCGTGCGGGCGGTCGTCCTGTCCGGCGCCGGTGGGACCTTCTGCGCCGGGGCGGACCTGCGCGTTCCCCAGCCGCCCGCGCCCCGCCCGGACGACGCACCCGACCGCGCCCCGGGCGAGGTCACGAGGCTGCTCCAGCGTGGCTGGCAGCGGCTGATCACCTCGGTGCTGGACTGCGACGTCCCGGTCGTGGCCTCGGTGGAGGGGGTGGCCGCGGGTGGGGGCGTGCCGCTCGCGCTCGCCTGCGACGTCGTCCTGGCTGCGTCCGACGCCCGCTTCGTGCTGTCGTTCGTGCAGCGGGGGATCGTCCCCGACGCCGGCTCGGCGTACCTGCTGGCACGGCTGGTCGGGCCGCTGCGGGCGAAGGAGCTCCTGATGCTGGGCGACCCGCTGGAGGCACCGCGGGCCGCCGAGTTGGGGCTGGTGACCCGCGCGGTGCCGGCGGAGGCGCTGCGCGCCGCCGTCGACGACGTCACGAGCCGGCTGGCGAGCGGTCCGACCGTCGCGCTCGCGCAGACCAAGCGTCTGATCAACCGGGCGCTGGACGTCGACCGGGCCACCGCCCTGCTGGAGGAGGCCACGGCGCAGGAGCTCGTCCAGTCCAGCCGTGACGCCCAGGAGGGCGTCCGCGCGTTCGTGGAGCGTCGGGACCCGGACTTCCGCGGCTGGTGAGCTAGTCGACGACGCCGCTCCGGCGTGCGAGGTAGTCCGGCGGCACGTGCACGAACACGCCCGTCGCGCGCGCGACGACCTCGCCCTGCTGGACCATCTCGCCGGACAGGTGCAGCTCGCGTCCGTCCCGTCGGTCGCACCACCCCTTCATGTCGATCGGCACGCCGAGGAGCACGGGGTGGAGGTAGGTCACCGACAGCTCGCGTGTGACCGCCGGCACGAGCACCCGCATCAGCACGAAGCCGAGCAGGTCGTCGAAGACGGCCGCGGTCGCACCGCCGTGCGCCACGCCCGGGCCGCCCTTGAACCGTGGCGCCAGCGTGGTCGTGGCGTGGACCTCGCTGCCCGGGCCGGCCACGATCTCCAACCCGAACCCGGTGTCGTTGTCGGGTCCGCACCCGAAGCAGCCGAGGCTGTGGTAGGGGAGGACGTCACCCTCGTCCCAGCCGCCGCGCCGGTAGGCGGCGACGATCTCGTCCATGCGGGGGTGGTCGATGCCGGCGCGGGGATCCCCGGCCTCGTCCTCCTGCGTCGCGGTGTCCTCAGCCACGGTGGATGATCGTGCGGATCTCGGTGACGACCGGCTCGCCGTCCTCGTCGCGCCAGTCGGTCTCGGTCACGACGAAGGTCATCGTGCCGCCGCCGGAGCCGTCCTTGGTGTAGATCTCCGAGACCCGGCCGCTGCTGGTCAGCACGTCGCCGACCAGGACGGGGCGGTGGTAGACGAACTCCTCCTCGCCGTGGAGGATCAGGCCGCCGTCGGCCGTCAGCTCGCCGATGATCGCCCACATCGGATGCTCCCCGCCGGCGTCGTCGGGCTGGAGCTCGGGGAAGGCGCCCCAGTGGTGCATGGCCATCGGCCAGGTCGGGGGCGTCGGGATCGCGTCGAACCCGGCCTCGGCAGCCGCGCCGGGGTCGCGGAAGACCGGGTCGTCGTCGGTCACCGCCTCCGCGAAGGCCGCGACGGGACCGCGCTCCACCACGACGGTCTGCGGCGGGAGGCTCGCGCCCACGTACCGGTCGACGCTCATACCCTCGCTCTCCCCGCTCATCGCTCGACCGCCGCGGTCGCCGATCCGACGACCACCTCGTCGCCGTCGCCGTTGACCAGCGCGCACTCGAGGTCCACCAGGCACTCGCCGTCCTGCTCGCGCTTCCCGGTGACCACGACGCGCGTCGTGAGCTCGTCCCCGGGCCAGGTCTGCGCCTTGAAGCGGACCTTGTAGCGACGCAGCGCCCCGGGGCCCACCCAGTCGGTCAGCGCCCGGCCCACGATGCCCATCGACAGCATCCCGTGGCCGAACACGCTCGGCTGCCCGGCCTCCTTGGCCTTGACCTCGTCGTGGTGCATCGGGTTGAAGTCGCCCGATGCGCCGGCGTACCGCACCAGGTCGGTGCGCGTCAGCGTGTGCGTCACCGCGGGGGCCGTGTCGCCCTCGGCGATCTCGTCGAACCTCACGGGGCAGCCTCCATCTGACGGGTCGTCAGGTCACTGGCGTCCAGACGCTACCGTTCCGCCGGCCGACACTCCAGACGGGAGGCGCGCATGGACCGCTTCGAGACGATCGGCCTCCGGATCGACGAGCACGTCGCCCACGTGACACTGGACCGGCCCGACGTGATGAACGCGTTCGACGGGCGCATGCTCGAGGAGCTGCGGACCGTGTGGCGCAGCCTGCGTGAGGACGATGCGGTGCGCTGCGTCGTGCTCGACGCCTCTGGGGACGCGTTCTGCACCGGGGTGGACCGCGACGCCGCGCTGGGCGAGGACGCCGACATGGCGATCGGCGAGGTCGGGGGACCGTTCCACTTCGACGACCCCGGGGCCTGGCTCGGCCCGAAGGCGAACGATCTGTGGAAGCCGGTGGTGGCCGCCGTCCAGGGCATCGCGTGCGGCGGGGCGTTCTACCTCCTCGGCGAGGTCGACGTGATCATCGCCTCGGAGGACGCGACCTTCTTCGATCCGCACGTCACCTACGGCATGGCCGCGGTGTTCGAGTCCGTCCACATGGCCCAGCGCATGCCGCTGGGTGAGGTCCTGCGCATGCAGCTGATGGGGGCGCACGAGCGTATGTCGGCGGAGCGCGCCCACCAGATCGGGTTCGTCAGCGAGGTCGTCGCGCGCGACGACCTGGCCGAGGCAGCCGGCCGCGTCGCCAGGACGATCGCGTCCCAGCCGCCGCTGGCCGTGCAGGGCACCCTGCGGTCGGTGTGGACCGCGGCGGAGCTGTCGCGCTCCCAGGCGCTCGACGCGGCCATCCCGCTGATCAGTGCCGGCAATAGCGAGGAGGCCCTGGCGATGGGCCAGCAGCGCTTCGAGCGGGGCGAGCGGGTCGAGTGGCGCCTGCGCTGACGCGAAGACGTGTCCGTCACGGGTGGGCCAGACGTCAGAGGCTGACGTACCGCTCGTGGTCGAGCAGCGAGCGTTTGAGGTCGAGACCGCCACCGAAGCCGGTGAGGGAGCCGTCGCTGCCGATGACCCGATGGCAGGGGACGATGATCGGCACCGGGTTGCGTCCGATCGCGCCCCCGACGGCCCGGACCGCCCGGGGACGTCCGATGTCGCGGGCGACGTCGCCGTAGGTGCTGGTGTGCCCGTACGGGATCTCGGTGAGTTGCCGCCAGACGGTTAGTTGGAACTCGGTCCCGCGCAGATCGAGTGGCACATCGAAGTTCCGCCGGGCGCCTGCTGCGTACGCATCGAGCTGCGCGACGGCCTCCACCAGGAGGTGGTGTCCGGGATCGTCCTCGGTCTCCCCGTCGATCTGAACCTCGTGGTCGGCGTCGGGCCACGTGACCGCGCGCAGGCCCTCGTGCGACGCGATCAGCGTGAGCTGCCCGTACTGCGTGTCGTGCTCGGTCCGGGCCAGGGCGTCGGTTTTCATCCTGCCGCTCCGTTCGGGTCGACGGTCCACAGCATCTGCGCGGCGTACGCCCGCCAGGGGCGCCAGGGTTCGGCTCGTCTGTCGAGCTCGGCACCGGATCCCGCGAGCCCGAGCGCCGAGGCGCGGCGTCGCAACCCCAGGTCCGATGCGGGGAACGCGTCGGGGTCGCGCAGGGCGCGCATGGTGATGTACTCGAGTGTCCACGGTCCGATGCCCGGGATGGCCGCGAGGCGCTGTCGGACGTCGGCACGGTCGCCGGCTCCATCCAGTGGGAGCCCTTCCTCGGCGATCGTCTCGGCGAGGTCCCGCAGCGTTCGCTGACGCGGCCCCGTCAGACCGACCGGGGCCAGGTCGGCGTCTGCGATCGCGGCCGCGGTCGGGAACGTCCGGGTGAGCGTGCCATCCGGATGTGCGAGGGGTACCCCGCACCGCGCGACGAGCCGGGCCGCCATCGTGCGGGCAGCCGCCACCGAGACCTGCTGGCCGAGCACCGCCCGGACCGCGAGTTCGACCCCGTCCACCGTCCCGGGAACCCGCAGTCCTGGGCGTCGCGCCGCCATCGGACGGAGCCCGGGATCCGCGGTCAGCACCTCAGCGATGTTGGCCGGATCGGCGTCGAGGTCGAGAAGGCGCCGGCACCGTTCCACCGCCGACGGGAGGTCGGCGAGGTCGTCCAGGCGCAGGGTGCCCAACACGTGGTCGCCGTCAGGCCGCAGCTCCACCGTCGCCGCACCCCGCGGTAGCCGCAGGGTGCGCCGCAGGGTCCCATCGACCACCTCCTCGACCCCGGGGATCGCCCGGGTCGCGAACCACCGCAGCATCGCTCGGGCGTCGAACGGTGTGCGATGCGCCAGACGTACGGCGATCGTCCCGGGTGGGCCGACCCGGGGACGGTGGCGGGACACCTGACGCAGACGCGTCGGCGTACGGTCGAACACCTCACGGACCGTCGCGTTGAACTGACGGATGCTCGAGAACCCGGCCGCGAAGGCGATCTCCGAGAAGGGGCGGTTCGTGGTCTCGATGAGGACCCGGGCCGTGGTGGCCCGCTGCGACCGTGCCAACTCGATGGGTGTCGCACCGAGCTCGTCGACGAGGACCCGCCGGAGGTGACGTTCACTCACCGCCAGCTGGCGTGCGAGCCCCGGAACCCCGGCGCGGTCGACGGCCCCGTCCGCGATGAGCCGCATCGCACGTCCGGCGAGGTCGGCCCGCAGGTCCCAGTCGGGGGTACCCGGGGCAGCATCCGGGAGGCAGCGCTTGCACGCGCGGAGCCTCGCGGCCTGCGCAGCCGCGGCCGTCCGGAAGATGCGCACGTTCGCGGCCTTCGGCGTCACCGGTGCAGGACAGCTCGGGCGGCAGTAGATGCCCGTCGACGTCACCCCGACGATGAACCGGCCGTCGAAGCGGGCGTCGCGACTGGCAACCGCCCGGTAGCACTCCTCGAAGCTCAGCTCGATCGCCGGGTGAACGCGCCCACCGTCCACGTCCACCACCGCACCTCCTCCCTGCCTGCGGCCACGATGATGGCGTACCCGATGCGACGCGACTGGCGGTAATCGGACAGGAACATCCCGCTGCCACGAGCCGCACGACGGCAGGCGCGCGAACGCGCCGTTCGCGCGGCCAGGACACACCGTTCACGGACCGGGGCCCAGCGCCCCGGACTCGTCGAGGTGGGCGATCGTCGCGTCGTCGTAGCCGGCGACCTCCCGCAGCACCTCGTGCGTGTGCTGGCCCACGGTCGGAGCACGACCCGGGGGCGGCAGCTCCTCGTCGACGATCCGGACGGGGAACGGGAGCATGTCGCTGCCGTGCCGGTCCCGGGGCAGCAGCGGCAGGCGCGCTTGGAACTGGGGGTCGTCGGTGACCGTGCGGGGCGCGCCCGAGCGGTGATCATCGGCCAAGCCGACCAGCCGTTTGGCCACGAACCGCGACCGCCACTTGCCCACCGTCGCCTGGCTGCACCCCAACTCCGCCGCCACGGCTTGGTTGGCCCAAACCCACGGTCTGCGGCGAGCTCCGTCGTTTCTCGCGCCCAGCCGACTCTTGCCGATGCCCGCTTCACCAAGGACGAATACAACCGACCCTGCACCCGTCGAGGCCGCTG
>JAHWKY010000069.1 GCA_019347575.1 Actinomycetota bacterium
ATACCTCGAGATAGCGCACGGTCCAATCGTGGGGGTCGAACAGCACATCCTGGATGGTGCCGATCTCGCCGTCGATGGCGTGCACCGGCATGCCGTGAATCTCGTGAGCGAAGGATTTCATGAGCACAGAACGCGCGGACCCCCCTCGGGGTTGCAGCACGAGGTTGCAGCACACCGCTGGACCGCGGCGTGTATTTGGCCCACAATAGGCTGCTTAGAGTCCCCGCCAACACCGGAGATAACGATGGGGGATAACAAGCATATCGTCCTGACTTCCCACCCGCCGCGCGGCGCCGCTAAGCCGCCGGGCGTCGCATGGGGCGCGCCGACGGCAAAAGAGCGCGGGCCGGTGGTCGGCAGCCTCAAGAACCCGCACCAGCGCAACGTCATCGGCGTGCATTCGGGCGCCTACGGGCTGTATCGGGCGCTCGCCGTCGCCGCCGGGGCGTCCCAGGAGTGGCAGCGCAACGTGACCGATGCGCTCGAACGTCTCCGGACCACGTGGGACGACCACATCGCGAAGACGGAGGCCGACGGCGGTTTCTTCACCCAGATCCTCCGGGACGAACCGCGTCTGGACGCGGCCGTCAAGCGCCTACGCCTCGAGCACGACGAGCTCTCGACCAGGACCGAGAAGCTGCTGGCGCGGTGTCAGGAGTCGACCCTGGACGCCGACGAGGTCGAGGTGCTCCGAGCGGAGGTCCTGGAGCTGCTCGGCAAGGCCGCCCGACACCGGCAGCACGGTTCGGACCTCATCTACGAGGCCTACCAGGTCGACGTCTCCGTGGGCGACTGACGCCGGCTACGACGCGTCGTCCTCGGCCTCCTCGCCGGCGACGATCGTGGCGGCGAGCTGCTCCCCCCGCGTCTCGGAGTCCACGGTCGCGTCGACGTTGCCATCCAGGTGCTCGCGCTGGGCCAGGAGGCGCTCCATCTCCTCGGCGATGTCCTCGTCCTGCTCCCAGAACTCCTCGAGGTCGAGGTCCTGGAACTGCAGCACGCCCATGTCGAGGAAGGCCTTCTGCACCTTCGGTCCCCACAGGCCGATGCGCTTGACGGTCGGGACGACACGGGAGAAGAGCGCCTTGCGGAACTCCCCCATCAGCTGGGCGTTGTCCACGTACTCGACGCACTCCTCGGTGTCGAAGCCGAGGTTCTCCCAGACCTCCTCCGCGAGGAACCGATCCTTGAGGAGGTAGGAGGCCTCGACGACGAACTCCTCGCGCTCCTCGCGTTCCTTCTCGGTCAGCTCTGCGTACGCGTCCTGCAGCGCCAGGGACCCGAAGGCGACGTGGCGCGCCTCGTCCTGCATCACGTAGGCGTTGAGCGACTTGCCCAGCGGGTCCTTCGTGAAGTCCCGGATCATCGAGAACGCCGCCAGCGCCACCCCCTCGATCATCACCTGCATCCCGAGGTAGGTCATGTCCCAGCGGCCGTCCGTGATCGTCTGGTCCAGCAGCGTCGCCAGGTGCGGGTTGATCGGGTAGGCCATCTCCAGCTTCTCGTTGAGGTAGCGCGAGTAGGCCTCGACGTGACGCGCCTCGTCCATCACCTGGGTGGCGGCGTAGAACTTCGAGTCCACGTCCGGGACGGTCTGCACGATCTTCGACGCGCAGATCAGCGCCCCCTGTTCACCGTGCAGGAACTGCGAGTTCATCCACGTCGCCATGTGGTGGCGTACGACGTTCTTCTCGTCCCGGGACAGGCGTTCCCACGTCGGCGAGCCGAAGATCGGCACGTACTCGTCGGGCATCATGTCGGTGTTGGTCGTGTCGACGTCCAACGACCAGTCGATCCTCGTGTTGGCGTTCCACTGCTTCTCCTTCCCCTTCTCGTAGAGGTTCAGGAGTCGGTCTCGGCCCTCGTCGTACTCCCAGTTGAAGACCGCCTCGGTGGTCCCCGGGATGCGCCACTCGGTCGTCTCGACGGGCAGGGCGTACCGGTGTGTGCTCATCACTCTGTCCTATCGTTGTCGCTGCTTGAGGACGGTCGTGCTCTCCTTCATCCGGTCTTCAGCCCGTGGACCAGCAGGTCGGCCAGTTCGGCGGCGACCTGGTCGAGCGGTTCGTCGGTCGGGTTCACCGCGTAGCTGACCAGCAGTCGGGCGGTGGCGTCGGCGGCGCGGTGGATCAGCGCCGGAGACAGGTGCGGGATCCGTTCGGAGATCAGGTCCTCGAGGACCGGCAGCGCCGCCGGCAGGACGGGCCCGCGACCGTGCAGGAGCGCGGGTAGCAGGGCCTCCGGTTCGGTCGCGAGGAGACGGTCGAGGAGCGGGTGGTCGCGGGCGCCCCGGAGGGCTTCGAGGATGGCCGCTTCGACGGATGGTCGGAGGTCGTCGTGGCGGCGCGCCGCTGCCCCGATACGCGCCATGAGTTCCTCCTCCTCACGGACGATGGCGGCACGGATCAGGTCGTCCCGCGAGTCGAAGTAGCGGTAGACGGTCTGACGGGACAACCCCGCCTGCGATGCGGCGTCCTCGACGGAGAGTCGGGACAACCCGTGGATGGCGATGGCCTCGACCGTCGCCTCGAGGATGCGTTCGCGTGTGTGGGATCCCGGCATGCGACAACCCTACGCGAGATGTAACACCGTCGCAAGGGCGCCCGGGCCCACTCGTCTACCCTGCCCGGCCGCGAGCGCCACGGGACGGAGTGACGTGGGCGATGGCATGATCCGGCTCCAGGGCGTCTCCAAGGTCTTCCCCGGGATGACGGGTCCCGCGGTCGAAGACCTCTCGTTCGCCGTCCCCGAGGGTGAGATCGCGGTCCTCGTCGGGCCGTCCGGTTGCGGCAAGACGACCACGCTCAAGATGATCAACCGGCTGATCGAGCCCACGAGCGGTCAGATCCACGTCGCGGGACGCGAGATCCGGTCGCAGGAGGCACACGACCTGCGGCGGGACATCGGCTACGTGATCCAACAGATCGGCCTGTTCCCCCACCGCACGATCCGGGACAACATCGCGACGGTCCCCCATCTGCTCGGTTGGGACAGGAGCCGGATCGACGAACGCGTCGACGAGCTCATCGAGGTGATGGGACTGGACGCGTCGATGCGCGACCGTTACCCCGCCGAGCTGTCCGGCGGACAACGCCAACGCGTCGGGGTCGCGCGGGCGCTGGCGGCCGATCCACCAGTGCTCCTGATGGACGAGCCCTTCGGGGCGGTCGACCCGATCGTGCGGACGCGCCTGCAGCAGGAGCTGCTGTCGCTCCAGGAGCGCCTCCGCAAGACCATCGTCTTCGTCACCCATGACATCGACGAGGCGATCCAGCTCGGGGACCGCATCGCGATCCTGAACGTCGGGGGTGTGCTCGAGCAGTACGCGCCCCCGCGGGAGGTTCTCGCCGAGCCCGCGAACGCGTTCGTCGAGGACTTCCTCGGGACCGAGCGCGGCCTCAAACGCCTCTCCCTGATCCCCGTGTCCGAGCTGGAACTGGAACGCGGGCCGGTCGTCGACGCAGGGGCCAGCATCCGGGAGGCGGAGCAGGTCATGTCCGCCGAGGCATCCGCGTGGGTGGGGGTGCTGGACGACCAGCGGATGCGTGGCTGGGTGTGGGGGTCGGAGCTCGAACCCGGGAGGAGGGTCGGTGACCACGAGACCCACGACTTCCGCGTGTGGATCGAGTCGACCGCCAGCCTCCGCGAGGCACTCGATGCGGTCGTGAACACCCGGAACCAGGTCGCGGTGGTGTACGACGGTGACGAGTACCTGGGGATGCTGCGGGTCGAGCGGATCAGCGCCGAGCTCCTGCGATGACGGTCCTGGTGGCCCAGCGTGCCGACGACGCCCTCATCCGCTGGCCGTGGATCGGCGATCACCTGCAGGAGATCTGGGAGGCGACCCTCGCGCACCTCGTCCTCACCGCGGTCCCCGTCGGCATCGGCCTGGTCGTCTCCCTCGTTCTCGCCGCCGTGTCCCTGCACTGGCGTCACCTCTACGAGCCGATCGCACAGACGTCCGCGGTCCTCTACACGATCCCGAGCCTCGCGGCCTTCGCCCTGCTCGTCCCGTTCCCCTCGCCCTTCGGGCTGTTCGGCATCGGAACGGCGATCGTGCCACTCGCCACCTACACCCTGCTGATCCTCGTACGGAACATCGTCACCGGCATCGAGAACGTCCCCGACGACGTCCGGGAGGCCGCGCGCGGGATGGGCTACCGGCCCGTCCGGCTGTTCTTCGAGATCGAGCTGCCGTTGGCGTTGCCGGTCATCATCGCCGGAGTGAGGATCGCGACGGTCACGGTCGTCGGCCTCGTCACGATCACGGCCCTTCTGGGGCGGGGCGGCCTCGGGCACTTCATCCTCGACGCGTTCCGTCGTTCGATCATCTTCCCCACGGAAGCGTTCGTCGGGCTCGTCGGGACCGTGGCCCTGGCGGGTGTCCTCGACCTCGGCCTGTACCTGGTCCAGCGGGCGCTGACCCCGTGGACGCGTCGAGCGGGGGGCTGACATGGAGATCCTCGTCGACGCCGCCGCCTGGATCATCGACCCGGTCCGCTGGGGGTGGGGTCCACGAACGATCCCCTTCCGCGTCGTCGAGCACCTCGAGCTCGCCCTGGTACCCACGGCGATGGCGGTCACCCTCGCCGTGCCCGTCGCCGCGTGGCTCGCCCACCATCGGCGCGTCGAGTTCCTGGCCACGGCGGTGGTCAACGTCGGCAGGGCGATCCCCTCGTTCGGAGTGCTCGTCGTCGCGGCCCTGCTCGCGATCCGCTGGGGTGTGTCAGCGACGTTCTGGCCGGGCGTCATCGCCATGTTCCTGCTCGCGTTGCCGCCGGTCTTCACCAACACCTACACGGGGGTCCGGGGCGCAGACCCCGCGACCGTCGAGTCGGGGCGAGGGATGGGCATGACCCCGGCACAGATCCTCCTGCGGGTGGAGCTGCCGCTCGGATCCCCGGTGATCCTGGCCGGCATCCGCATCGCCTTCCTGCAGGTCGTCGCGACCGTGCCGCTCATCGCGGTGATCGGCCGGTCCGGCGGCCTGGGCCGGTACGTGATCGACGGGTTCGCCCAAGGGCGTGCGGGGCGCGCCCAGGTCCTCGCGAGCGCCGTCCTGGTCGCCGCCCTCACGTTCCTCGCCGACCTCGCGTTCGGACGTCTCGAGCGGGCACTGCTGCCCGACGGGCTCCAGGGGGCCGACCGGGACGACCTCATGGTCGAGACTGGGGTGGTGGTCTGACCCACGGTCGCCTGACCCCTGGAATGGCCCGGCCGCGTGGCGGGTTGCTTCTACGACACCAGTAGTATCCGCAAGGCCGGCTCCGGATCCGGGGCTGGCTCCGAACAACGGAAAGGGAACCCATGCGGACGCACTTCCGCAGCGGTGTCCTCGGGGCGATCATCCTGGCCGTCGCACTCATCGCGGCAGCCTGCGGAGGATCGGGTGAGGACACCACCACCCAACCGACCGGCACCGACCAGACCGCCGACGGGACGTCCGATCAGCAGGACGGCCCCACGATCACCGTGGCGTCCTTCAACTTCCCCGAGAGCGTCATCCTCGCCGAGATCTACGGGCAGGCGTTGGAGCACGACGGCTACCCCGTCGAGAAGCGGCTGGACCTCGGCTCACGTGAGCTCATCCTCCCGGAGCTGCAGTCGGGCGCGATCGACTTCCTGCCCGAGTACGTGGGCTCCGCCCTCGGCGTCGGGTTCGGGGGCGAACCGACCTCGGACGTCGACCAGACGCTGCAGGACCTGCAGGACGCCTACGAGAGCGAGGGCTACGAGGTCACTGTCCTCGAGCCGTCACCGGGGGAGGACAAGAACGTCTTCGTCGTCACCGAGGACTTCGCCAACGAGCACGACCTGACGTCGATCAGCGACCTGGCGGACGTCGACGGGACGATCTCCTTCGGCGGCCCACCGGAGTGCGAGAACCGCGACACGTGCCTGCAGGGCCTCCAGGACACCTACGGCCTCGACAACATCGAGTTCCAGCCGATCCAGGAGGGTTCCGCCCGGATCGCGTCGCTCGAGAGCGGCGACATCGACCTGTCCCTGCTGTTCTCGACCCAGCCGGTCATCGACGAGAGGGGCTTCGTCGTCCTGGAGGACGACCAGGCGATGATCCCGGCCGAGAACATCGTGCCGGTCGTCAGCAACGAGGTGATCGACGCCTACGGCGACGACCTCACCTCGCTGGTGAACGAGATCACCGCGCTGATCGAGACGCAGACGCTGCTCGATCTGAACGGTCAGGTCGAGCTCGAAGCCGAGGACCCGTCCGCCGTGGCTGAGCAGTGGCTAACGGACAACGGCTTCCTCGACTGACGCCGGGGATCGCAGCCGGAGGGCAGGTTCAGTGTCCGGCCTCGCCCTCCGCGCGCTCCTCCTCTGGGAGGACCATCAACCGCTCGGTGCGGAGGGTCTCGATCAAGCCAGCCAGCCGCAGTTGTGGTCCAGCACGCTCCGCCAGTGCGGTGAGCTGGTCCCTGTCGTCCAGCCGGAGGTCGTCGCCGTCGGCCATCAGGACGCCCACTAGGTCCGCTCCCTCCCGCAGCGCGACGGCGACCACGGTCGGGCCGGCATCTCCGGGGATGTCATCCAGCGGCGGAGCCCCCGCGACCGCGTTGGTGATCAGCACCGCGTCTGACCGGGTGCGGACCTCGTCGAACAGCGGCTGGTCCTCGTCGACCTCTGCGGGTATTCCTAGCCGGTGGCGTCCGGACGAGGCGAGCAGTTCGTAGCCGCCCGGCGAGCGTGGGACCCACAGCGACGTCCGATCGGTCACCAGCCGGACCTCGGCCTCCTCCAGCACCCGTTCAGCGAACGTCCGGCGGTCTGTCAGTTGCGGGTTGCGTCTCAGGAAGTTCACGAGGTCGCGTGCCGACTGGAGGGCTCCGGCGATCCGGCTCGGGACCGCCGACGGGTCGGGTGTGCCCCGCAGCCGGCGGTGCACGCGGAGTTCGTCCTGGATCTCAGCTGGCGTGGAGATCACATCCTCCGACGTCTGTCCGACCGGGTGGCGGATGTCGTCTTGCGGGTCGGACGGCTCCTCGGACCCAGGCGCCGCACTGTCGGTCCTGACGTGGGGTTCCGCCTCGTCGGCTCGGTCGGATGATGCTGGCGCGGACGTGTCGGTCCGTCGGCCGAACAGTCGGCCGAGCAAACGGCTGTCGGCTGCGTCGTTCCGGCCGGTGGTGGTCTCCCGTTCCCTGGCGGCCTGGGTGACCTCGCGCAGTCGCTTGTCGAGGTCAGCCACGCTGAAGGGGCGCAGCAAGAGCCAGACGCCGTCGGGCAGGTCTGCTCCGGTCGGTTCCTCGGCCCCGAGCACCACCGTTGGACAGTCCAGACCGCGGCTGCGGAGTTGCCGGGCGGCGTCGAGGCCTTGCCGTGCCGATCCGATGTCGATCAGGGCCGCGTCGAAGCTGCCTTCGCCCCCCGGCACCTCGTCCGGGGAGGCGACGGCGACGACCTCACGGCCCCCGTGGGTCAGTGCGAAACGGTCGACCACCGCGGATGTCTCATCCCGGACGACGAGCAGACGCATGCTCTTCCTCCCGGAGGCCACTCAGCGGCCTCTTCACCGTAGGTCAACGACCAGGACCGCCCGCAGGATGCGCGTGAACCCGGACCGCTCGCCGGAGATCGGGGACCCAGGCCCCTTCTCGGTGGAAACCGTCCGACGTAACCTCTCCCGGGATCCAGGGAGGACGGAAGCGGGTGGAGCAGGCTCTGTGATGTCCACCTCGGACGCAACGGGCGCAGGTCCCGAGGAGCTTCGACACGAACGGTCCGGGTCGGACGCTGCGACCCTGTTCGCGACGATGTGGGCCGTGGCCGTGCTGTTCCACGTGCTCAGCGGCCCGATGCGCTTCCAGGCCTTCCCGCCGACGGCGCTGGGTCTGGTGCTCCTGGGAGCGGGGGTCACGGCGGTGGCGGTGCTGGTCCGACCGCACGACCTCCGGTGGCTCGTCGCGCTGGCCGGCTTCCAGATCGTCAGCGTCTGGTTGGAGGCGCCGCTGCTCGGCAACCACTGGTTGATCGCAGGGTTCGTCGATCTCGCGCTGCTGGTGGCAGCGGCCATGGTGTGGTGGCGGCAGCGGACGTTCGACGCCGACCGGGTGTTCGCGGTGTTCGCCCCGGCGGCACGCTGGGTGCTGCTGATCTCCTACGGCTTCGCGGCCTTCGCCAAGCTCAATCACGCGTTCCTCGACCCGACCGTGAGCTGCGCGACCTTCTTCGCGCGGGAGTCGCTGGCGGCCTTCGGGCTGGATCACCTCGTGACGGGTGGCGCGTCCCAGACGGTGATCGGCGCGACGCTCGCGGTGGAGCTGGCGATCCCGGTCCTGCTGCTCGTGCGTCGCACACGCATCGCGGGCGTGGTGCTGGCCGTCGGCTTCCACACGGTGCTGGCCCTGGACCTCGCCCACCCCTTCTTCGACTTCTCCACCGTGCTGTTCGCGCTGTTCGTGCTGTTCCTGCCTCCCCCCTTTGCCGGTTGGCTGCGGTCGAAGCTCGCCGCTCGTGGTCGGGTGGGCCGCCTGCTCCAGGCGGGCGGGCACGTGATACTCGTGGTGGTCGCGGGGCTGCTGCTCGCGGCGCTGGGGCCGCCGACCCCCACCCTGGCCGTGGTGGTGCTGGCGGGCGCGTTCCTGCTCGCGCGGCTGATCACCGCGTTTCTCTTCGGCGTGACCGCGACCGACCCGCTGGTGTTTGCCGGCGTGCCGATCCTCCTGGCTGCGGTGGCTCTCGTCGCGGTCTGGCTGCCGGCGCGGCG
>JAHWKY010000070.1 GCA_019347575.1 Actinomycetota bacterium
TGATGCCGGGTGACAACACCGAGATGACGGTGGAGCTGATCGCCCCGATCGCGATGGACGAGGGCCTCAACTTCGCCATCCGTGAGGGCGGCCGCACCGTCGGGGCCGGCAAGGTCACCAAGGTGGTGCAGTAACCATGCCCAAGAGCTTGAACCGGCCGAAGGTGACGCTGGCTTGCCAGGAGTGCAAGGAGCGCAACTACATCACGACCAAGCACCGGTTGAACCAGCGGGAGCGGATAGAGCTGCGCAAGTACTGCCCGCGCTGCCGTCAGCACCAGCCGCACAAGGAGACGCGGTAGCCCCGACGCGCCATCCCCCGCGCCGCGCGGGTGCAGGGGTCGCGGTTGTGGCGAGGGCGGACCGCGGTTACCCTTGCGGGGCTGCCCCACCGTGGGCAGCCTTCCTATGTGGCTCCGTTCTTGGGCGGCGCGGCACCGTGTCGGATCGGTGCGGAGCGACGTAGGGGCGTAGCTCAATTGGCAGAGTCCCGGTCTCCAAAACCGGTGGTTGGGGGTTCGAGTCCCTCCGCCCCTGCTCGGTCGACCCGCCCCGGGTCGACGCCGAACGCCGACCGGGTGGAGCGACCGCCGCGGACGGTGCGCCGGAACCGCCGTGCAAAGTCAGCGAACGCGTCGAGGCACAGAATGAGTGACGATCACACCGGCGAGGCTCCGCTCGCACACGAGCGGACGGGTCTGTTCACGTTCCTGCGTGAGGTCCGCGCCGAGCTGAAGAAGGTCGCGTGGCCCAACCGCCGTGAGGTCGCCTCCTACACGATCGTCGTGCTGGTGACCGTCACGATCCTGACCCTGCTCGTGTTCGGCATGGATTTCGTGATCCGCGAAGCCGTACTCCAACTGTTCGGGTGAACCCGTGAACGACGAGAACGTGAACCCAGACACCGACGACGTACCCGTCGCCGACCCGCTCCTCGATGACGAGGCGACCGAGGAACCGCTGGTCGCTGACGCGCCCGACGGGGAGCCGTTGACGACCGACGACGACACCGTCGGTCCCACCGGTTCGCCCGACGAGCAACCGGCCGCGGCGGCGGACCGCGACGATCTGCCCACCTCCGGGGAGCTCGACGCGGCGCCGATGGACGAGATCGTCCAGGAATCCGCCGAGGGACGTACCGACGCGTCGGTACCAGACGAGACGCTGGCTCGATCGACCGACCAGACCGCCGGTGCCACGGAGTCCGCAGCGGATGTCGCGGCGACCGTCGATGAGGAGCCACAGGGTGACGTCGTCGCCGACGAGGTGGAGGCACCTCCGGAGCCCGAGGAGGCTCTCGTCGAGGAGGCGGCGGCTGACGCTGCCGCGGACGCGACGGAGGACGACCTCGACGATCTGCTCGACCTCGCGGGCGCCGACACCGAGGAGCCCGCCGCCCCACCGACGCCCGAGGCCGAGCCGACCGACGACGGCCCTGGCGGTGCCACGGACCAGGCCGGTACCGGCGGCAACGCCGGGGCCGACACCGCGGTCGAGGGCGAGACCGACGGCGAGGGATCCGCGCTGCTGACGCGTCGGCCACGCTCGCTCGTGGACGTGCAGGACAAGAAGGATCTCATGCGTCTCCCCGGCGACTGGTACGTGGTGCACACGTACGCCGGCTACGAGCAGCGGGTCAAGGACAACCTCGAGAGCCGCATCGAGGCCCTCGGCGCGGACGACCGCGTCTACGAGGTGATCATCCCCACGAACGAGGTCACCGAGTTCAAGCAAGGCAAGAAACAGACCGTGCAGAAGAAGTTTCTGCCCGGGTACGTGCTGGTGCGCATGGAGATGGACGACGAGGCCTGGGGTCTCGTGCGACACACCCCTGCCGTCACCGGCTTCGTCGGCGCCCCGGGCAACCGCCCCGTCCCGCTCTCGCTCCGCGAGGTGGCGAGCACGCTCAAGATCCCCGACGAGGTCGTCGTGGTCGAGGAGGGCGACGAGGACCTCGAGAGCGCCAAGCCTGACGTCGCCGAGATCGACCTCGAGGTCGGCGAGACGATCCGCGTCACCTCGGGCCCGTTCGCGGATTTCACCGGGACGATCGCCGAGATCAACATCGACCAGAGCAAGCTGCGCGTGCTCGTGTCCGTCTTCGGTCGGGAGACCCCGGTCGAGCTGCCGTTCGACAACGTCGCGAAGATCTGACCGCACCCCGTGGGAGAGGGCTCGTCGCCCTCGCTGGCACCACACAGGAGAGCATCCGATGGCCAAGAAGGTCCTGAGCTACATCAAGCTGCAGATCCCCGCCGGCCAGGCGAACCCGGCGCCCCCCGTGGGCCCCGCCCTCGGCCAGCACGGTGTCAACATCATGGAGTTCTGCAAGACGTTCAACGAGCGCACGCAGCAGCAGATGGGCGACATCGTCCCCGTCGAGATCACGGTGTTCGAGGACCGCTCCTTCACCTTCGTCACCAAGACCCCTCCCGCCGCGCAACTGCTGCTCAAGGCTGCAGGTGTGCCGAAGGGCTCGGGTACCCCACACACCGTCAAGGTCGCGACCGTGACGCGCGATCAGGTGCGTGACATCGCCGAGCGCAAGATGGAGGACCTCAACGCGATCGACATCGACGGGGCGATGAAGATCATCGAGGGCACCGCCCGGTCGATGGGCATCCTCGTCGAGGGCTGAACACATCCAGTGGGAGGCGGAGCCCCGGGCCCGCCGCTGGGACCACCAGGAGGAACACGATGGCGAAGAAGGGCAAGAACTACCGCGCGGCGTTCGAAGCGATCGACCGCGAGAAGCTCTACACGCCCCGCGTGGCGTGCAAGCTGCTGAAGGACACCGCCAAGGCGAACTTCGACCAGACCGTCGATGTCGCCTTGCGCCTCGGGGTGGATCCCCGTCAGGCCGATCAGATGATCCGCGGGGCGGTCTCACTGCCGCACGGAACGGGCAAGGAGGTCCGCGTCGCGGTCGTGACGTCGGGCGAGAACGTCGTCGCGGCCCAGGAGGCGGGTGCCGATCACGTCGGGGGTGACGACCTGATCGCCGAGCTCGAGAAGGGTGAGCTGATCGAGGCCATCGATGCTGTGGTCGCGTCGCCGGACATGATGGGCAAGCTCGGACGCCTGGGCAAGACCCTGGGACCGCGCGGCCTCATGCCGAACCCGAAGTCGGGGACCGTCACGCAGGACGTCGCGAAGGCGGTGCGCGAGATCAAGGGAGGGCGCGTGGAGTATCGCGTCGACCGGACCGGCAACGTGCACGCGGTCCTCGGCAAGGTCTCGTTCGAGGTCGACCAGCTCGTCGACAACTTCATGGCGTTCTTCGACGAGATCCTCCGCCAGCGCCCCGCGTCCGCGAAGGGGCGCTACGTGCAGACGATCGCGATCTCGAGCACGATGGGGCCCAGCGTGCGGATCGATGCGGGCAAGGCGCGTGCTGTCATCGAGGACGAGGACGAGTCGGCGGCCTGAGTGACCGCGTCCGTCGTTCCCGGCCGCGGGTTCCGGCCAGACGTGGTCAGCTACGCTCCTCGAGTCCGCTGGGAGGGAACGTGTCCGGTACGAGCGTGAAGCGCGTCCTCATCGCCGACGCCGATGAGGGGACCCGCGCGACCGTCCGCCTGACGCTCGGCGGTGACTCGTACGAGGTCGTCGAGGCTGCGGACACGGGCGAGGCGCTGCTCGTGATCGCACGTGACCGCCCCGAGGTGCTGATACTCGACGCGAACCTGCCGACCGCTGGCGGCTTGAAGATCTGCCGGTCCGTCAAGGCCCAGGAGGAGACCCGGCACGCACTCGTCGTTCTCCTGACGGACAAGGCGGACCCCGTGGACGGGGAGGCGGCGGAGGAGGCTGGGGTCGACGAGTTCCTCGCCAAACCCTTCACCGCGATGTCGCTTCTGAAGAAGGTCGCCGAGCTGCTCGACAGCGGCGACGCGTGACACCGCTTGCAGCCTCGGCGGGCGGCCCGTAACATCCGCAGCCGCACGAGCCGAAGACCGCTGGATGCCCATCGGGCTGAAGGTCGCCGGAGTTCCCGCCCCGTCTCCTGACCACGTCGCGAGCACGAGGCGTCCGGCGCGTCCCGCGCAGGTGTTCTCACGCGTTCCGCGTGGTGTCGCCTGTCCCTGGGACCGACCTGCAGTCCCCTGTCGCCTCGGTCGCGTACCCGGGAGGAACCCGTGCCACGCTCCGACAAGGTCGCCGTCGTCGACGAGGTCAGGTCGAGTCTCGAGTCCAGCGTCGCGACGCTGCTCACCGAGTACCGCGGTCTGAGCGTCTCCGAGCTCGCGGAGCTCCGTGCCGAACTGCGCAAGGCCGGGGCGCGCTACCGGGTCGCCAAGAACACCCTGATGCGCCTGGCCGCCCGCGAGGCCGGTATCGATGGACTCGACGACTTCCTCCTCGGTCCCACGGCGCTCGCGTTCTGCGACGAGGACCCCGTCGGGCCCGCCAAGGCACTCAAGCGCTTCGCCAAGGACCACCCCGAGCTCGTCGTGAAGGGCGGTTACCTCGACGGCGAGATCCTCGACGCCGAAGCGGCCATCAAGCTGGCCGACCTCGAATCCCGCGAGGAGCTCCTGGCGGGTATCGCCGGCCTCGTGAACGGCGCGTTCGCGATGGTCGTCAACTACGCCGACGCCATCGGCCGCGAGATCCTCGGCCTGGTCACCGCACTCGAGGACGCCGGCGGCCCCGAGTCCAAGGGCTTCGGCCCTGCCGAGGGTGCAGCCGCGGCTGCTGAACAGGGGGCTGGAGAGGCCGAGGAGGCCACTGAGCCTGAACGGACCGAGGAACCCGCCGCCCCGGAGGACGAGGAGGCCGGCGGCGTCGTCGAGACCGTGGCGGAGGCCGTCGGTGATGCCGTCGGTGATGCGGTCGGGACCGTCGCCGAGGCCGCCACCGACGCCGTCGACGCGGCCGCCGCCACAGTTGCAGACGCGGCCGAGACCGCTGCCGACGCCCTCGAGACCGCCGCCGACACCGTCGCCCCCGACAACGACGGGACCCCCGAGGACGACGGGTCCCCCGACGAACCCAGCGACGATCAGACGTGACTTCCCGCGCTGGCGGTGGTTCTCGCCCGAAGGGGAGAACCACCGTCCGCGCGCGGGAAGTCGGGAAGCACCGATCCAGCCAACCGAAACGATAGGAAACCGCGATGGCAACGCTCTCCGTTGACGAACTCATCGACGCCTTCAAGGAGCTCACGCTCATGGAGCTGTCGGAGTTCAAGACCAAGTTCGAGGACACCTTCGACGTGCAGGCCGCGGCGCCCGTCGCCGTTGCCGCTCCCGGGGCCGGTGGCGGCGAGGCCGCGGTGGAGGAGGAGAAGACCGCGTTCGACGTGGTGCTCACCGGTGCTGGCGACAAGAAGATCCAGGTCATCAAGGAGGTCCGCGGCCTCACGAACCTGGGGCTCAAGGAGGCCAAGGAGCTGGTCGAGTCCGCGCCCAAGGCCGTCCTCGAAGGCGTGGCCAAGGAGGCCGCCGAGGAGGCCAAAGGCAAGCTCGAGGAAGCCGGCGCCAGCGTCGAGATCAAGTGACCCCCGCACGGCCACGGCTGCCAGCGGTTGGCGGTACCGCGAGGACCTGTCTATACTGACTGGCTGCCGTGCGTCCGTGTGCCCGTCACTGCCCCACCTGCCCTTCCGTCTGCGAGCGTCGAGGTCCGTGCTGACGTCGCTGTTGTTCGAGCTCCGACTGTCGTCCGACCGTGCCTGTCCACCTGCGCGCGATCACCTCGCGTGCGGCGTCGTTCGCTCATCCAGGACACCGTGACGGGCGCGCGTCCGTCCGTCGGCGCCCTGGCCTGGTGCTGACCCAACGCCTATCCCGGGCACTCGCCTCGCCGCAACGAGCTTGACCACGAGCTCGACCAACGGAGGATCCGACTTGGTCGCCACCACCGTCAACGAACGCCTCAGCTTCGCCAAGATCGCCGAAGCGCTGCCCATCGAGGAACTCGACCTCGTCGCGATCCAGCGGCTGTCCTTCGACTGGCTGCTCGAGGACGGACTCGGCGAGATCTTCGACGAGATCTCTCCGATCGAGGACAGCCAGGGCAAGATGGCCCTCAGCTTCAGCGATCACCGCTTCGAGGAGCCAAAGCACTCGGTCGAGGAGTGCAAGGAGAAGGACTACACCTACTCGGCCCCGTTGTTCGTGACCGCCGAGTTCATGAACTACGAGACGTCGGAGATCAAGGCCCAGACCGTCTTCATGGGTGACTTCCCCGTGATGACCGACAAGGGCACCTTCATCATCAACGGGACCGAGCGCGTGGTGGTGTCCCAGCTCGTCCGCTCTCCCGGTGTGTACTTCGACTCCTCGATCGACAAGACCACCGGCCGCGACGTGTACGGGTGCAAGGTCATCCCGGCGCGGGGCGCGTGGCTGGAGTTCGAGGTCGACAAGCGTGACCTGGTGGCGGTACGCGTGGACCGCAAGCGCAAGCAGCCCATCTCGGTGTTCTACCGTGCCCTGAAGGCGTTCCAGTGGAGCGACGAGAAGGGCCGCTACGAGCTGCGTCCTCACGACGAGCTGCAGCAGGAGATCCCCGACGAGGAGATCCTCGAGTTCTTCGGGAGGCGTCCGTCCATCGAGTTCACCCTCGAGAAGGACAACACCGAGAAGACGCCCGCCAAGGCGCTCGAGGAGATCTACCGCAAGCTGCGTCCGGGCGAGCCGCCTTCGGCGGAGCAGGCCGGTTCGCTGCTGATCAACATGTTCTTCACCCCGAAGAAGTACGACCTGGCCAAGGTCGGTCGCTACAAGATCACCGGCTCGTTCGACGCCAAGGGCAAGGTCACCAAGCACGGCAAGCTGACCGACGAGTACGCGGTGGTCGGTCTCGACACGCCCACGTCGATGGTCCTGACCATCGAGGACTGCCTGGCGACCATGAGCTACCTCGTCAAGCTGCACGCGGTCGAGGACGGTTACGACACCGACGACATCGACCACTTCGGCAACCGTCGCCTGCGCTCGGTGGGCGAGCTGATCCAGAACCAGGTGCGGATCGGGCTCTCGAGGATGGAACGGGTCGTGCGCGAGCGCATGACGACCCAGGATCTCGAGGCGATCACGCCCCAGACCTTGATCAACATCCGTCCGGTGGTCTCAGCGATCCGGGAGTTCTTCGGGACCTCGCAGCTCAGTCAGTTCATGGACCAGACCAACCCGTTGGCCGGTCTGACCCACAAGCGCCGGCTGTCCGCGCTCGGACCAGGTGGTCTGTCCCGTGAGCGGGCCGGCTTCGAGGTCCGGGACGTGCACGTGTCGCACTACGGCCGCATGTGTCCCATCGAGACCCCGGAGGGTCCCAACATCGGCCTGATCGGGTCGTTGGCGACCTACGCGCGCATCAACGACTTCGGTTTCATCGAGACCCCGTACCGCGCCGTCAAGAACGGCAAGGTGACCACCGAGATCGTGCACCTGACCGCGGACGAGGAAGACCGCTACACCGTCGCGCAGGCGAACGCTCCGCTCGACGCTCGCGGACGGTTCCAGAACGAGCTCGTGCTGTGCCGTGCCAAGGGTGGTGACGTGCGCGAGGTCCCCGGCGCGGACGTCGACTTCATGGACGTCTCGCCGCGCCAGATCGTCTCGGTGTCGGCGGCTCTGATCCCGTTCCTCGAGCACGACGACGCCAACCGCGCGTTGATGGGTGCGAACATGCAGCGCCAGGCGGTGCCGCTGCTCCGTGCTGAGTCCCCCTACGTGGGCACCGGCATCGAGAGCAAGGCGGCCCGCGACGCCGGCGATGTCGTCCTGGCCAATAACGCTGGTGTCGTCGTCGAGGTCGCGGCTGATCACATCATCGTCAAGACCAAGGGCGACACCCTCGATCGCTACTACCTCACGAAGTTCCAGCGGTCGAACCAGGGCACCTGCATCAACCAGCGCCCCGTGGTCACCGAGGGTGGCAAGGTCAAGAAGGGCGATGTCCTCGCCGACGGCCCCTCGACCGATGACGGCGAGCTGGCCCTCGGCCGCAACCTGCTCGTGGCGTTCATGTCGTGGGAGGGCTTCAACTACGAGGACGCGATCATCCTGTCGCACCGTCTGGTGCGCGAGGACGTGCTGACCTCGATCCACATCGAGCAGCACGAGGTCGACGCGCGCGAGACCAAGCTGGGGCCCGAGGAGATCACCCGCGACATCCCCAACGTGTCCGAGGAGGTGCTCGCCAACCTCGACGAGGAGGGGATCATCCGCATCGGCGCCGAAGTCCAGCCGGGCGGCCGTCCGTCAGCGATGCTCGCCGACCGGATCCATGCCGCCGAGGCGCTGTGGCGCGCGGGCCGGGTGGAGCGAATCCTCGTGACGGGCGACCAGTCCCTGCGGGGACAGGTGAGCGTCATGGCGCGGGAGCTGCGGCGCCTGGGCGTCCCCGAGCATGCGCTGGAGCACGACGCGTTCGGGCTCGACACCTGGGACTCCGTTCTGCGAGCCCGCGACGTGCACCGCGTGCGCAGCGTCGTCGCCGTAACGCAGCGCTTCCACCTGCCACGAACGCTGTGGCTGGCCGATCGGGCCGGCCTGCAAGCCACGGGTCTGGAGGCCAACCGCAGCGACTACGGCTGGGACGGATGGTATGCACAGGGCCGCGAGGTACTCGCCCGCGTCAAGGCAGTCGGCGACGTGG
>JAHWKY010000071.1 GCA_019347575.1 Actinomycetota bacterium
CGACCCCACTGGTGTGGACGTGGCTCTGGATCGCCGGCATGACCGTGATCGCTGCCGACGTCGTACGCCGCCGTGTCAAAGAGATCAGCGGCGTGTTCCCCCTCGCGCTGGCCGCCTACCTCGCCTCCGCCGCGGTCACCCTGACCACCCTGTTCGGGTTGGGCATCTACCCGCTGGAAGCCCGCCCCCACGTGCCGCTGGGTGGGATGATGGTCGGCAACTCCATGAACGCCACCGTGCTGGCGGCCCGTCGCGTCGTCGAGGAGATCACCGACAAGGCCGACGAGGTCGAGATCCGTCTCGCGCTCGGCCAGCCCTACCGGCAGGCCGCCCGCCCCTACCTGGCCGCGTCGCTGCGCACCGCGCTCATCCCCCAGATCGAGACCACCAAGGCCGTCGGGTTCGTGTTCCTCCCCGGGGCGATGACCGGACTCATCCTCGCCGGAGTCGACCCGGTCGACGCCGTGCTCGTCCAAGCCGTCGTCATGTTCCTGGTGCTGGGCGCAGCAGCGACCACCACCACCGTCATCGGACTGGGCATGCTCAACCGGCTATTCACCCCCGACCATCGTCTCGTCCGCCTCACCCGCAGCCCGTTGCAATGAGCTGCAGACGCAACCGACAGGCAGAACCGAGACCTGCCCGGATCTCGCCCCCGAGGTCTGCGGCCTAGACACACCTGTCACCTAGACGCTCGACGGTTGGCGGTCATCCGGAAGCGAACCCCGCGGCTGGAGCGAGCAGCGCCTCCCGCCTTCTGCTGACAGGGGTCGATATGTACGATCGTCTCGGGGGTGGTGGCAACGAGCGAAGACCCGATCCGGGTACTGATCGCCGAGGACGATTACCTCGTCCGCGAGGGCATCAAGGCGGTCCTGGACGCTCATACCGATACCACCGTCGTCGGTACCGCTTCGAACCCCGGTGACCTGGAGTCCCTCCTCGATGAGGTCGAGGCGGACGTCACGATCCTCGACATCCGCATGCCCCCTACCTTCACGACGGAGGGCATCGATCTCGCCCTACGTCTGCGTGAGACGCACCCCGAGCTGGGCATCGTCGTGCTGTCTCAGCACCACGACCCCGAGTACGCGCTGGCGCTCCTGCAGGACGGGTCCGAGCGGCTCGCGTACCTGCTGAAGGAGCGGATGGGGCAGGCTGAGGAGCTCGTCCGGGCGCTGCGCGAGGTCACCGCCGGCGGATCGGTGCTCGACCCGAAGATCGTGGACGCGTTGTTCGAGGCGAAGCGCAAGAAGCGATCGTCGCGCCTCTCGGAGCTCACGCCACGCGAGCAGGACGTCCTCAACCAGATGGCGACGGGGAAGCAGAACTCGTCCATCGCGGAGGAGCTCTACATCTCCGAGCGCTCGGTCGAGAAGCACGCGAGCTCGATCTTCTCGAAGCTGGGCCTCACCGACTCCCACGATCTGAACCGACGCGTGGCGGCGGTGCTGTACTTCCTTCAACGCTCCGCGGACTGAGCTCACCGTCGGCGGACGTCACCTCCGACAGCGGCAGCAGCGCCTGGACCGACGTCCCCTCGCCGGCCACCGACCTCACGTCCAGGCTGCCTCCCACGGCCGCGACCCGGTCGCGGAGGTGGCGCAGTCCCCCCTCGTCACCGACCGAGCGGGGATCGAAGCCACACCCGTCGTCGTTGACCTCCACGATGAGCGCGCCGTCACGGACCTTCGCCACGATCGTGGCGGACGTCGCGTCCGCGTGCTTCACCACGTTGGTGAGGGCTTCGGAGACCAGCTGGTAGGCGTTGATCTCGACGCGTCCGTCGATCCGCGGCAACGGATCAGGATCGGTCTCGAGCTGGACGTTCACGGGGGCCCGGCCGACGAGACTGTTGAGTCCGCCCTCCAGCCCGCGGTCCTGCAGGATCGTCGGGAATATCCGCTGGGACGTCTCGCGCAAGCCCTTGATCGCGGCCTGGGCGTCCCGCTCGAGCTCCTCGAGGATGGCCTCGGCCGTCTCGGGGTCGTCCGACCGCAGCTGCCGGAACAGGCCAAGACGGGCGCTCACCAGGACCAGCTGCCTCTGCAGCCCGTCATGCAGGTCGTTGGCCAGGCGTCGCCGCTCCTCGTCCTGTGCGGTCACGATGCGCTCCGACGCGGTCCGGAGTTCCTGTGCCTGGTCCCGGATGACCATCAGCTGGTGCTGGGTGGCACGTCTCATCTGCTCGAGGGTCTGGGCGAGCAACCCGATCTCGTCGCTCGTCGACGCTTCGAACCTGGCGTCCGGGTCGCCTGACGCGATGCGCTTGGCGGTGCGGGCCAGACCCAGCAGGGGTCGCGCGAAGATCCGCTCGACGTACAGGGCCAGGAACCCGACCACGACTGCGATCACGGCGGCGCCCACCACCCGGTTGCGCAGGAGTTGACGGTCGAGCCTGGCGAGCGGCTCGGGGATGGCGATACCGACGGCTCCCTCCGCCTCCCAGGGGCCAGCGGAGGCGAACATCGGGACGTAGTCCACGAAGGTCTCGGCGCCGTCCACCGGGATGACGGTGGGTTCCCGCTCCGCGTAGTCCCGGGTGAACCCAGGCGGGCTCGCGGGGGAATCCCCGAGGGTGCTGCCCACGAGCCGACCGTCCGCCACGAGCAGCACGTCGTTGCCCCCGAGCAGCCGGAGCTGGAAGGCGGACGAGTCGTCGAACAGGTAGCCCCCGACGAGCACTCCGGACGGCTCTGGGCCTCCCACGGGCACGGCGGCGAGCTGCACGTACCGCCCGTCCGTCGTCGGGATCAGGTGGTGACCGGGCCCCTCGATGAGATCGTCCAGCGCCTCCGGGGGCAGATCCGGCAGGCCGACGCCGATCGTGACGTGTACCCGCCCGTCCGGCAGCACCACGCCGATCGTGTCCATGCGCAGATCGCGCTGGGTCGATCCCAGCTCGTTGATCAGCACGGCACGGTTCTCGGTGCCGATCAGCTCGCGGTAGGCGAGGGTCTGGGAGGTGTTGCGCAGACCGGCGATGAGCGTGGACTGCCGATCGGTGAACGAGGCGCGCAGCACCTCGAGCTCACCCTGCAGCGTGTCCCTCGCCTGCTGCTGCAGCGTCCCCCGGGTCAGACGGGTGTCGAGCAGGATCGTGGCCGCGATCACGACCGTGACGGCCACGACGAAACCCACGAGCAGCTTGGTCCAGAGCGAGCTCCTCGCGTTGCCGACGTAGGCGCCCAGTCTCCGCCAGGCACGTTCGAGCACCGACCCACTCGTCACGGTCAGCTCTGCTCCAACGAGCGCACCGCCGCGCCCTGTGCCCGCTGCAACGCCTCCTCGGCCGTCGCGCGGCCGGTCAGGATGTCCTCCCAGGCCTCGACGAACGCGCGCTGGGCGTCCGGGAACGCGATCAGCTTCATGGGTGTGGCGATCTCGAGCTGCTGGAGCGTCGTGCGGAACGCCGGGTGCTCGAAGTGCGGGTCCTCGAAGACGTCGCGCTGGGCGGGGAGCCTGCCCTCCTCCTTGGCGAGGCGCACGGCATGTTCATCCGCGGTGAGGTGGACCATGAACTCGAACGCGAGCTCGCGCTCCTCGACGCCGCGTGGGATGAACAGGCTGCTGCCGCCCAGCGCGGTGCCCTCGCTGGAGCCCTCACGGCCCCGTGGCATCGGCAGGACCGCCGGCGTCCAACCCTGCTCCGCCCGTTCCAGCGTCGCGATGTCCCACAATCCGGACGCGTGCAGGGCGGTGCTGCCCGCGCGGAACAGCTCGAACGCGTCGTGGCTGATGTTGCGGGACGCCGGCGGATAGGCCACCCCCTCAGCTACGAGTTGGCCGAGGAACCCGAGCGCGTCGATCGTCTCCGGTGAGTCGAGACCGAAGGTGACCGAACCGTCGTCGCCGATCTCGACGATCTCCCCGCCGTTCGCTGCGATCCACCCGTACGCGAACCACGTGCTGCTCGGCACGGCGATGCCCCGGACGCTGCCGTCCTCGGAGGTGACCGCCCGGGCGATACGGGCGATGTCGTCGAAGGTCGTCGCCTCCTCCGTCGGCTCGAAGCCGTGCTGGTCCAGGATCTCGGGGTTGGCCATCAGCACGAGCGCGTTGGTGTCGAGCGGCACCCCGTAGAGCTGGCCTTCCCAGGTCACGTCGTCGACGGCCCCCGGGATGTACTCGTTGCGGCGGAGCGTGCCCTCCCACAGGTCCCCGACCGGTTCGGCGATCCCGTCGGCCGCGGCCGCGAAGGCGTGCCAGTGCGCGACGTGGACGGGATCGTCCGCCGCGATGCTCGTCTTGACCACGTCCGGGACCTGCGCGAACGACACCCCTTGGACCTGCACCTGGACCTCCGGGTGCTCCCTCTCGAATGAACGCACGGCATCGACGACGGCGGGGACGGTCGCCCAGTCGTCGGCCATCACCACCCGCAGGATCGTCGAGGAGGACTGCGCGGTGTCTGTCCCGCCGTCGCAGGCGGACGACGCGAGCAGCAGAGCCCCGAACCCGAGCGCAACCCACGTCGCACGGATCCACCCGGGAGCGGAGACACGGTCTCGGAACGTCGACGCGACCCCCACGGACCCGACCCCATCTGTTCGATCGTGCCGAGAGCATCCCACGCGACTCTGCCAGCAGCAAGGCGTGGCGGCGATCGGTGCTCTGGACGTCTCTGCGACCGGACGCGACGGCAGCGCCGAGGTCGCTACCTCGACGCTGCCGCTTCGACGCCGTCCCTCGTGATCACGCCACGGTGATGCGCGAGTGACGCCGGGCCAGCAGGAGTGCGGCACCCGCGAGCGCCAGCATCGTCACGGCGGCGATCCAGACCACCGCGCTCCCGGCCGACGAACCGAGCGTGTCGGCGGCGCCGCCCTCTGGTGGTGCGTACGCCCCGAAGGCGGCGTCGATCAGGTTGCCGGTCCCTTCGAGCAGACCCCCGGACCCGATGCTCGCCGACCCGGTGCTGGCCGATCCGGGGCTGGCCGATCCGGTGCTGGCCGACAGCGACGACCGTCCCGCGACCGGATCCGACGCTGCGAGCGGCGCGCGGCCCCCGGCCTCCGCGTGCGGCGGGGTCGAGGTCAGGTGGTGATCGGCGCCCGACGTGGTGGCCGGGCTGGACCCGGTGGTCGTGCCGTAGGCCCCTTCCACGAGGTGACCGCTGCCGGCGCCCCGCTGCCGCGGCTGGGTCGTGACGACGCCGTCGTCCTCTTCGCTTTCGCTCCCGAACAGGTCGATCTGGACCTGCTCGTCGGGCACGCCGTACTTGGTGCCACCGATCGTGAACCGTTGCTTGTCCGTGGAGATCGACGGGACCGTCGTCTCACCGCCGGCCTGGACGTCGACCGGTTCCCGGATGTCGACGCGCGGGGTGGTCACTTCCAGTTCGGGTGTCTCCGTCCCGGGGACGGTCACCTCGCGTTCGGTGCCCTGGTAGCTCGGTGTCTCCGTGCTCTCCTCCTCGTCGACGCTGAGGCCCGCGTCGGCGTCGACCGGACCCTCGTCGGTCTCGATCTGCGTGGACGACTTGACGGACACCGTTGCGGTGTCCTCCTCGGTCGTGACGCTCACCGTTCCCTCGCAGTCGGTGGAGGCGAGCGTCGTGTCGTCGCCCGTGCACTCCTCCGCCGCAGCGGGGACGGCCAGCGCGACCACCAGCAGCGCGCCGGCGATCATCGTCCCGGCACGTCCCAGCCTCCGTTCGAAGGTGGACGTCCCTCGGTCCGTCCGTCGTTGCTTCTTCATGGTTATCCCCTCCATTGAGGCGGTGCTGCGGTGTGTGTCGAGCCTCCTCAGACCTCGACCGCTGCAACCACCATGGGGGTCCCTGGGACGTCCCGGAAGCGTGCCAGTGCTGAACCTCCTGGGTGGTCTAGCCACAACTCCGAGCGGGGGTTCCTCGCACACCGGAAGGGTGGTGGCGCGCGGACCCGGGGTGCGGGAAACACGTAGTCCCCCTCCGGGATGACCAACCCGGCCGGATCGACCGTCGGGGACGGGGCCCACGTGACCTGGTGTGCACCCGTCAGGTCCCTACGCGGTTCCCCTCCCCGGGAACGGGGGGGCATCACGGTTCCCGCTGCTGGCCTCGTCTGCCACGCTCGGGCCGGACGACCACGGACGGAACAGGATGCGGACACTGACGGTGGGTGGGGGCTTGGGGGACGAAGGGCGGACCGGCGGGCCGGGGCCCGGAGGGCCAGAGGCCCGCCGTGTCCGTTCTGGAGGTGCCGAGGAGGATCCTCTGGACGGTGTGCAAGGTGGGGAGCTGCTCGCGATCGCCGAGAACGATCTGCGCTCGCACCTGTCCACGGCGCGGGGCTTCATCGAACTGCTGCGCCAGCGGTGGGACGAGGTCCCCGAGCAGGACCGGAAGCGATCCGTGGAACGGGCCGCCCACCAGCTGTCGCTGCTCAGCGGTCTCCTCAACGACCTCCTCGAGATCGCCGTGTCGCACGCGAGGCTGGAAGAGGAGCGACGCGTGACCTGCGACCTCGAGCCTTTGGTGCGTGAGGTGGTTGCGGAGTTCACGCGCGCGCACCCGCAGCGACGGATCGCCGCACGCATCGCTGCGGACCGCACCTGCGTGACCGCGGAGCGTCGTCACGTGGAGCGGGTGCTGCGCAACCTCCTGTCGAACGCCCTGCGCTACTCCACCGGCCCCGTAGAGGTCGGGCTCGGAGGGGACCCGCACGAGGTGGTCATCGCGGTGCGGGACCAGGGGCGGGGGATCCCAGAGCACGTCCAACGGCGGCTGTTCGCGAGGGTCCGGGACGTGCGCGACGAGGACGGGGCGGCCGGACTCGGGCTGTTCGTCTGTCGGCTCCTGGTCGAGGCCCACGGTGGTCGCGCGTTCCTCGTCGTCGAGGAGGCCGTCGATGGCGAAGAGCTCGAGCGGTGTCTGCGGCATGGTGCGTTCCTTGCGGTGTCGGGGCGGATCAGGTGAAGGCGCTGACGCCGGTCTCGGCGCGGCCGATGAGGAGCTTCTGGATCTGGCTGGTGCCTTCGTAGAGGGTCATCACGCGGGCGTCGCGCATGTACTTCTGGACGGGGTACTCGTCGACGTACCCGTGCCCGCCGAAGGCCTGGATGGCGAGGTTGGCAGTGAGGTCCGCATCGGACGAGACCGGCTTGATGTCGAGGCCTTGGCATTCGGACCGCAGCGCGCCGACATCGACCGGGCTCATCACCATGCCGGGCGACGAGAGTCCGAGCGGCAGGCCGCGGTCGGTCGCCTCTCCCGCGGCGCGCGGGCAGTGGTCGAGCCGGAGTTCGAAGAGGAAGGGCAGGTCGCCGAAGAACCGCTGCGCGTGCTTGAGGCTCGCCGCCGCGTCCTCAGGATCCTCATGAACGAAAGCGCGGTTGAAGAAACCCACGGGCGTCCCCGTCGAGACCAGCGCCAGCCCGTGCGTGCGTTGGACGGGATGGCCGGTCAGCTCGGCGGCCTGCTCCCACACCAGGAACCTGACATCCCCGGTGTGACCGTCAGGATCTCTGTAGCGAGCTGACAGCTGCCCAGGCGGCGTGGTGGTCACGGTGCCGTCGTCAGGAGCGATCAGCTGCGGGGCGTGAGCCGGCCGGTTCACCCGGAACGAGCGCGACGCCGCATACGACGAGTTCGCACCGCAGGTGTCCTTGGCATTGGCCTGCCACGTGTAGGTACCCGGGGCCAGCGGCGTCGACGGCGACCAGGCCGCGGTTGCAGCCCAGATCTTGCAGTACGCCTACCTGGCCGGCGACCTCGACACGATCACGTCGCTGACGAGCGAGAACCCCTGGTACCGGGTGTCCATCAACCGCAGGTCGCTGGAGGACCCCGACTACGCCCGGCCCGGGTTCGCCCTGCTCATCGACGGTGGCTGGGAAAGCGACGACTACCGGGTCCTGCGCCGGTCCGGTACCAAGGCGTGGGTCGAAGCCGGCGACCTGAGCATCGGGGTCAATGCCCAGGAGGAGATCGCGCTCGTCCTCGAGGACGGCGAGTGGAGGGT
>JAHWKY010000072.1 GCA_019347575.1 Actinomycetota bacterium
AGCAGCGCGACATCCGTGTAGTAGGGCACGTGTGGCTGCAGGGACAGCACCAGGGTCAGCTGGACGGCGATGGCGCTGGTCAGCTGGACGGCGACGAGACGGCCGGCTGCGTCGCCGCGTAGTGTGCCTGCGCCGGCCAGCGCCAGGGTCACGAGCATGCCGACGGTCACCGCGGCGATCACGGGTGCCACCGCGGGAACGACCGCCGAGCACCGGGTGACGGCTGGAACTGGTGGACCAGCAGGAGCTGCTCGTCGGGGAACGACGCGACGACGTAGGTGTTGGGGGCCAGCGACGCCTCGAGGGTGATGGCCACGTCGACACCGCAGTCGACGGGCTCCTCGGTCGGGACCGCAACGTAGCGCCCCGCCACCGGTGCCACGCCACGCACCTGGCGTACGAGCGCCCCGACCACGGCCCGGATCTCCCGTCCGAGGATCCGGCCGACGGCGCGCAGCCGCCAGACGCGTGGCCACGACGCCGTGTACGACAGGTCGGCCACCCGCCAGGCGCGCGCCGACACGGCGACCGCCACGGCCGCGACGACCGCGCCGGCCACCACCTGGGTCCAGATCAGGTCGACGAACGACAGGTAGGTGGCGGTGCCGGCGAGCCACCAGCCCAGCACCGCGGCCCACCCGCTTCGCCCGTGGCGCACGTCGGCCCTCCCCGTCCGCGTCGACCTCACGCGACTCTAGGCGCAGGTACAGCGACCCGGTGCTCACTACGGTCGAGCCGTGTCCCTGCGACTCCTGCTGCCGACCGCCGTCTACGCGGCGATCCTCGCGTTCTCGTCGCTCCCGGCCGACGACCTGTCGATGCTGCCGGCCGGCCTGAGCTGGGTCGGTCACGTCCTCGAGTACGCGGTCCTGGGGGCCGCGCTCCGGTGGGCCGTTGACGGCGTCCCGGGAGCGACCGCAGTCACACTGGGGGCGCTCGCTTGTCTCGCCGGCATCGACGAGGCGTACCAATCCACCGTGCCCGGACGCGACCCATCCACCCTGGACTGGGTCGTGGATGTGACCTCGGGGGCGGTCGCGGCCACCGCGTTCGTCCACTGGAGGGGCTGACCGAACACCCCCGGATACCCCGGAGGCGCGCGGGGACCGTCAGGCCTCCTGCCGCACCTGCTCCACGGCGACGCTGGGCCGGTACTCGGGGACGATCTCGACCAGCGCCTGACGGACCGCGTCCGGTCCGATCCCGTCGTCGCAGACGTCGACCAGGACCTTGAACTTCGACGCGAGCTCCTCGCGGGTGTGCGGCTGGGAGGTCCGCCCGATGAAGATCTTCGGATGGCGGGTGCGCTCGGCGTTCTCCGCGTCGAGCGCGAGTTCCTCGAACAGCTTCTCTCCGGGACGGATCCCGGTGAAGACGATCTCGATGTCCCGTCCAGGCTCCAGCCCGGACAGGCGGATCAGGTCCTCCGCGAGATCGACGATCCTGACCGGTTCGCCCATGTCGAGGACGAAGATCTCGCCGCCCTCCCCCATCGCCCCGGCCTGCAGGACGAGCTGGGCCGCCTCGGGGATCGTCATGAAGTAGCGACGCATCTCGGGGTGGGTGACGGTGACCGGGCCGCCGTCGGCGATCTGCCGCTTGAAGATCGGCACGACGCTGCCGGCCGAGTCGAGCACGTTGCCGAACCGCACCGTGACGAACCGTGTCGAGCTCACCGCACCCAGGGCTTGGGTGTACATGGAAGCCGCCCGTTTCGAGGCTCCCATGACCGAGGTCGGGTTGACGGCCTTGTCGGTCGAGACCATGACGAAGGAGTCGACCTTCGCGTTGTGCGCGATGTCGGCCAGCGCCTTGGTGGCCAACACGTTGTTCTTGATCGCCTCGCCGGGGTTGCCCTCCATCAGCGGGACGTGCTTGTGAGCGGCCGCGTGGAAGACGACCGCAGGTCGGTGCCTCGCGAACAGCCACCGCACTCGGGGTCGGTCGCAGATGTCCGCGACGATCGGCCACATGTCCAGCTCGGGGTGCCGGTCGCGGAGCTCGGTCTCGATCTCGAAGAGGTTGTTCTCGGCCCGGTCGACCAGCACCAGGGACCTCGGCGCGAAGCGGGCCAGCTGCCGGCACAGCTCGGATCCGATGCTGCCTCCCGCACCGGTGACCATGACCGCACGGTCGCGCACGAACTCGGCGATCGTGTCTTCCTCCAGATCGACGGGCTCGCGGCCCAGGAGGTCCTCGATGTCCACCGGGCGGATGCGTGACAGGTTGACCTGGCCGCCCACGATCTCGTAGACGCCGGGGATGATCTTGGTCTCCAAGCCCGCGTCCTCGGCGAGCCCGGTGATGCGGCGCACCTCGACGCCGGGCACGTTCGCCATCGTGATCAGGGCTTGGGTGGCGCCCTTGCGGTCGGCGATCACCGCCAGGTGCTCGGTCCGCCCGAGGACCGGGATGCCGTGCACGACGGTTCCGACCTTGTTGGGGTCGTCGTCCACGAACCCGACCGGTTCGATGCCGAGGTCGGGGCGTGACGCGAGCTCCCTGGCCACCATGACGCCCGCTTGACCGGCTCCCACGAGGACCGTGCGCTTGATCTTCTCGGCCGGTGCGATGCTCCGGGACGCGGACCGTTCGCTGATGAGACGACGGGCCGCCCGGACCCCTCCGACGAGCAGGGTTGCCAGGACGAAGTCGATCAGGATGACCCCGGCAGGGATCGTCACCTGGGTGATCGGCGCCCCGTCGTTGACCAACGGCACCCCGAACCTGATCAGCAGGAGCAGGCCGGAGGAGGCAGCCAACGCGACGTAGATCCGGATGACGTCACGGAGGCTCACGTACCGCCAGGACGCCTGCGTCACGCCCGTCGCCGCGAGCGCGAAGTACTTGACACCGACCACGGCCGGCAGCGTGACCAGCATGCGCTCGAGGCTCTCAGGCGGCACCACCGTGTCGAACCGGATGAAGAACGCCGCCGCGTAGGCCAACGCGAGCAGCCCGAGGTCGATCGCCGTACGTGCGATGCGCAAGAACCCCACCCCAGCTCTCATCGGCACCCCCGTGACGTGTTGTACATCCGCGAACGGTGCACGGCGACCAATCTAGTGGCCCCTGGGGGACTTGCCACCATGTCGTCAGCGACTGACGCCGTGAACGTGCTCCGAGAACCGCACGACCGCGTCGGCCTCCATCGCCGGCAGGACGTGCGCGTAGACCTCGAGGGTGGCCTGCACCGATGCGTGCCCGAGACGTTCGCTGACGACCTTGATCGGGACCCCGGCTTCGAGCAGCAGCGTGGCGTGCGTATGTCTGAGGTCGTGGAGCCGGATGTTGGGGACGTCCAAGCGGCGGACGAGGCGACGGAACGCCGCGCTGATGTTCATCGGGTTCAGCCAGGATCCGTCGGTATCGGTGAACACCAACCCCCACTCGTCGACCCACCGGTCGCCGGCGCGGCGGCGCTGCCGATCCTGGACCTGTCTGCGCCAGCCCAGAACGTCCACGAGGCGGTCGTCGATGCGGATCCTGCGTGACCGCGACGTCTTCGTCGACTTCAGCCGCGCGCTGCCGTCGACCACCTGGAGAGACCGGCGGATGTACAGCAGCCCGTCCTCGAGGTCGACATCCTGCCACCGCAGGCCGAGCTGTTCGCCGCGGCGCATGCCGGTCCCGAGCGCCAGCTCCCAGATGTCACGGTGCGGATCGTCGTAGATCGCGTCCAGGAAGGCGCGGACCTGCTCGGCGGTCCAGACCTGCAGTTCGGTCGTGTCCTCCCCGTCGACGGCCAGGTTCGGGGTCTCGGCGAGGCTGGCGACGTTGCGGCCGAGGAGCTCGGTGCGCACCGCATCGTTGAGCGCCTTGTGCAACGTCTGGGCCGCGTACTGCACGGTCCGAGGTGACAGCGACGCGCCGTCCTGACCGCCCGACTCGAGCAGCCGGGCCCACAGCTTCTCCAGCTGAACGGCGCTGAGCTCACCGAGCGGGATGTCGCCGAGGTTCGGGATGAGGTAGCGCTCGACGCACCCGAGGTAGGACTTCCAGCTCGTCGGCTGGAGGCGGTGGCGCTGGATCTCCATCCAGTCGCGCAGGTACGCGCCGACCGTCGGCACGTCCGAGCTGCGCAAGCGCTCTTCCATCACCCCTCAGCATGCTCGAACCATGGCTCCCGCGGCGATATGGCACGTCTGCGGCTGTGGACAACTGCCCCTCGGCCGATGTGTCATCGACGTCACCCCCGAGTCCGTCCACAGGGTTACCGACGCCGGGACCCCGTGCGGACCGGCACCTGTCTACGGTCGCACTCGGACCATGACGCTGAGGAACCACGTGCGCGAGATGAGTTCGTCAGGATCGAGCGTCGGGCGGAGAGGTGAGCCGCGTGGCTGAGACACTGTTCTTCCGCCTACACGCTCGCGAGCAGATGGCTGCGCGGAACGTCGCGCCAGATGCGGTCCGCTCGGTCCTAGTGAACGGCGAAGTGATCGAGGAGGACGTCCGCGAGGGGCGCCCGTACCCCACGCGCCTTATCCTTGGATGGGTCGGGAACAGACCGCTGCATGTCCTGGTCGCCCGCGATCCGGAAGGGCGGAAGTACGTGATCACGGTCTACGAGCCGACGCCGGACCGTTGGAGCGACGACTTCCGGACTCGAAGGAGCCAACCGTGACGTGCCCCATCTGCGGCCAAGGGCAACTCGAGGATGGCACCACGACGTTCGCCGCCGACATCGACGGGGCGGTCGTGGTCGTACGAGCGGTCCCTGGGAAGATCTGCGACGTCTGCGGCGAAGCCTTCATCGACGAGCACGTCTCGGACGAGCTCGAGACGATCGTGGAAGACGCCAGGGGAACCGGCACCGAGAGTCTGGTACGTCACTACCAGCCGGTGGCCTCCTGACTCCACCTGCCAGGTAGCGTCGATGCGACCTTACGTCGGCGGCATCAGAGATGGCATGGGGTTGCGGATCTACTTGTCACCACCCGACGTCACCGAGGTCGAGCGCGAGTTGCTGCTCGATGCCTTCGAATCCAACTGGATCGCGCCGCTCGGCCCGCACGTCGACGCGTTCGAGACCGAGATGGCCGAGCGGCTCGGTGCCGGTCACGCGGTCGCGCTGTCCTCAGGAACCGCCGCGCTGCACCTGGCGCTGCTGCTGGCTGGTGTCCAGCCCGGAGACCGCGTGGTCACGGCCACGCTGACGTTTGCCGCGACCGCGAACGCGGTCCGCTACGTCGGCGCGGAACCGGTGTTCATCGACGCCGAGCCGTCGAGCTGGAACCTCGACCCGGATCTGCTCGCCGAGGAGCTGGCGACAGCGCCGACCGTGACCGCCTGCCGGCCGCCATCGTCACCGTCGACCTTTACGGACAGGCGTGCGACTACGACCGGATCCTGCCACTCGCCGCCGAGTACGGCATCCCGGTGATCGAGGACGCCGCCGAGGCCGTCGGCGCCACCTACGCCGGGCGCCACGCCGGCACCTTCGGCGACCTCGGGGTGCTGTCGTTCAACGGCAACAAGATCATGACCACCAGCGGCGGCGGGATGCTGCTCACCGACGACGAAGAGGCCGCCGAGCGCGCCCGGTTCCTGGCCACCCAGGCTCGCGACCCCGCCCCCCACTACGAGCACTCGACGATCGGTTACAACTACCGGCTGTCCAACCTGCTGGCCGCGGTCGGTCGCGGTCAGGTCACCCGACTCGACGCGATGGTCGCCCGTCGACGCGAGGTCAACCGTGCCTACCGCGAGCACCTCGGCGACCTACCCGGCGTCGCGTTCCAGCCGCTGGACCTCGGTGAGCCCAACTGCTGGTTGACGTGCCTCACGGTCGATCCCGCCGCCGCCGGCGTCACGAAGGACGAGATCCGTTGACAGCTCGTCTAGCGATATCCCCATGAACCGGCGAAGTAACTGCTACCCGTTCCCTGCCCGGTTCGCGAGGTACCAGTCATAAGTGTGTTGGATGCCGTCGCGGAGATCGATGGACGGCTTCCATCCGAGCTCCTGGAGCCGGGTGACGTCCAGGAGCTTGCGGGGGGTGCCGTCAGGCATGGAGGTGTCGTAGGCGAACCCGCCCTCGTAACCCACCACCCCCGCGATCATCTCGGCCAGCTCACGGATCGAGATGTCCTCCCCGGAGCCGACATTGAGGTGCTCCTCACCCTCGTAGTGCTCGGTGGCGTAGATCGTCGCGTCGGCGAGGTCGTCGACGTGCAGGAACTCCCGTCGCGGCTCCCCCGTCCCCCAGATCACCACGGTGTCCTGCCCAGACTCCTTCGCTTCGTGGATCTTGCGGAGCAGCGCCGGCAGCACGTGGGAGGTCTCGAGGTCGAAGTTGTCGTTAGGCCCGTACAGATTGGTGGGCATCAGCGAGATCGCCCGCATGTCGTACTGACGGCGGTACATCTTGGTCAGCTCCAGGGCGGCGATCTTCGCGATCGCGTAGCCCTCGTTGGTCGGCTCCAACGGGCCGGTCAGCAGGTAGGCCTCGGCCATCGGCTGCGGAGCCTCGCGCGGGTAGATGCACGACGAACCCAACACCAACGTCTTCTCGACACCGAACCGGCGGGCCGACTCGATGACGTTCGCGCCGATCATCAGGTTGTCGTACAGGAACTCGCCCTGTGCGGTGCGGTTGGCGTGGATCCCCCCGACCTTGGCCGCTGCCGACAGCACGACGTCGGGGCGGGTGTCGGCGACGAAGGCCTCGGTGGCCTCCTGTCGGCGCAGGTCGACCTCGTCGGACGTCGCCGTGATCAGCTCCGCGTTGTTCTCAGACTCCAAGCGCCGAAGCAGCGCCGAACCGACCAGCCCGCGATGACCGGCGACCCACACCCGCTTGCCGGACAGGTTGTACGTCTGCTCAGTCACGGAACGCCTCGGGGTGGTTGTCCGCCGCCAACGCCCGCGCACCCGACACGTCCAGATCCAGATCCGCCAGATCGGACTCGACCATCTCAGCGATCAGTTCAGCGAACCTCGTCTTCGGCTTCCATCCGAGCTCGTCCTCAGCTCTGGACGGATCCGCCCGCAGCTTCTCCACCTCGGTGGGCCGGTAGTAGGCCGGATCGATCTCGACGAACGGCTCCCAGTCCAGCCCCACGTGACCGAACGCCACCTCACACAGCCGCCGGACCGTGTGCGCCTCACCGGTACCGATCACCAGGTCGCATGGCTCGTCGTGCTGCAACATCAACCACATCGCCTCCACGTAGTCGCGCGCGTGCCCCCAGTCGCGCTCCGCATCCAGGTTGCCCAGGTACAGCGTGTCCTGCTGGCCTGCGACGATCCTGGCGACCGCCATCGTCACCTTCCGCGTCACGAACGTCGGCCCACGACGTGGCGACTCGTGGTTGAACAGGATCCCCGTCACCGCATGCAGCCCGTAGGCCTCCCGGTAGTTGCGGGTCATCCAGTACGCGTACAGCTTCGCCGCCGCATAGGGCGACCTGGGATGGAACGGCGTGTCCTCCGACTGCGGCGGCGGCGAAGACCCGAACATCTCCGACGTGCCTGCCTGGTACAGCTTGGTCTCAACCCCCGCCGCCAGACCCTCGAGCTCCACCAGACGGCTCAGCGGCGAGTACCCGATCAGCTGCCCGTTGAGTTTCAGACGCCCGAGACGTTCAGCCGTCACGGCCACGGTGTTCTTGATCTGGGATCCGTCCACGCCCAGATGGCGCATCAGCTGCTGCAACGTCACGCGGTCCTCACCGATCTCCTCCACGAGACGTTCCAGGACCGGCTGCAGTTCGGTGCCCCGGTTGT
>JAHWKY010000073.1 GCA_019347575.1 Actinomycetota bacterium
GGTTCGGGGCGTTGCGGCTGACCTTCGCGCTCGAGGCCGATGCCGGGACCCTGCGCTTCCACCAGCGCGACTGCTGCCTCGTGGTGGCCGGGCTGCGCATGCCGATACCGGCCGATCTCACCCCGCGGGTCGACGCGACCGTCGAACCGACCCGCAACACCGTCCAGGTGTGGGTCCGGGTCCAGATCGCCACACCGATGACCGGCCCCTTGCTGACTTACACAGGTCCGATGTCCATCGAGAAGGACCGACCGTGACAACCGCGCTGTGGCTGCTGTTCGTCCTCGGGCTCGTCGGGGCCTTCGACACCCTGTACTTCCACGAGTGGCGCGGGAAGCTCGTCGCCGACCCCACGATGCGTCCCGAACTGAAGCTGCATGTCGCCAGAGACGCCATCTACGTCATCATCTTCGCGACGCTACCCACCGTGGCCTGGCGAGGATGGTGGACCGCCATCCTTGCGACGCTGCTGGCCGCCGAGATCGCCATCACCCTGGCCGACTTCGTTACCGAGGACGAGGTCCGTGCGGGCATCGGTGGCGTGTTCCCCGGAGAACGCGTCACCCACGCGGTCATGGGCATCGTGTACGGGGCGATGCTCGCCTACCTCGTCCCCACGATGTGGCGCTGGATGCAGCAACCGACCGACCTGACCCTCGCGACCCACCCGGTGCCGGACCCCCTCACCTGGTCGCTGATCGCCATGGCAGCCGGGATCCTCCTCCACGGCCTCCGCGACCTGTGCGCCGTCATTGGCCTCCCGGGCAGCCACTGGCCGTACGAACCACCGGGGGGAACCGCATGAGACGCCGACGTCAGCACTGCGCCGTCTTCGCTGCAGCCGGGATCTACAACCTCGCCTGGGGCGCCGTGGTCGCACTGCACCCGGTGTCCCTCTACCGCGCGGCGGGCATACCCGTCCCCGACCATCCAGAGGTCGCCAGCGCACTGGGGATGGTCATCGGCCTCTACGGCATCCTGTACCTCCAGGTGGCCCGCCGCCCCGAACACGGATGGCTGATCGCAGCCGTTGGAGCGTTCGGCAAGATCGCCGGGCCCGCAGCCTTCGCCTGGCACGTCACAGCCGGCAACTGGCCTCCCGACGGACTGACCATCATCGTGGTCAACGACCTCGTCTGGTGGTTGCCGTTCGCCACGTACCTGCACGACGCATGGCCCGACTCCCTCCGGACGCGGCACTCGGTCTGAGCGGTGCGATCGGGAGGTGGGCGGGGCTCAGGTCGTAGGAACGAGCTCGAGGATGCGGTAGGAGATCTCGTCGTCGACTGCGTTGACGATCGGGTCGAGCTCGGCGGCGACTGGATAGCCGAGGTCGGGGTCGTAGGCGACGTCCACGTCGCCGTCGGTCCGAGCCGCAGCGATCTCGTCGAAGATCGCGTCGACGGTCAGGGCCGTACCCCCGTAGTTCCGATCGTCCGGTGCGTCGACGGATCGGAGTTCACCGTCAGCGACCTCGACGGTGACCGGCCCGGTGAACGCGCAGAAGCAACGCACGTCGACGACCATGTGGTAGTCGTCGATGCCGGCCCGGTCCCACCGCTGGCGAGCGTCGGTGTGATCGCGCGCGCTGTCCTCCGCGAGGGGCAGCGCGCGCGGCAGGAAGTCGGCGACTCCGAGGCTCACCTCGACCGCACGGTCGTGTGCGTACATGGCCTCGACGAAGCCGTACTCGTCGTCCAGCTGGAGTTCTCCCTCGAGCGCCCCCGCAACCCGCCGTGCCTCCACGAAGAGCTCGTCGATCGTGGGCGCGCGGTCAGGCGGCACAGCACAGTCACGGTCGAGATCGACCGCCTGGACGACGGAGCGGTCCCGGACCACCACGCGGACCGGACCGTCCCCGCACTCCTGCCCACGGTCACCGCGGCGGATCAACGTGACGACGGCTGTCCAGTCCGCCGGTGCCGACGCCTCCCACCGAGCGTTGCCTTCCTCGAGCCGAGCCAGGACGTCTGGATCCGCCAGCGACTCCGGGGTGTCGCCGCCCGCCGGAACCGACCCGTTCCAACGGGCGTCCCAGTCGCTGCGCGTCGCGGGCGTCCAGGGTTCGCTCTCGCAGGGGATGACGTCTCCTGACGCCAGGGCACCGGACTGGTAGCGGGTCGCGGCGACCAGCCACCGTCGGCCGCGCTTCGCCTCCCAGCCTGGAGTCCACAGTCCGAACCGTTCGCCCAGATCGTCGGTGAACCACGAGTCGACCTCGAAGGTCACCCACGGTGCCGGTCCCCCCTCATCCACGGCAGCAACGCTCCCCGCGAAGGCCGACTCGATGCGCGCGTCGCCGGGGCACGGTTCCTCCACCGTGCGTGCGAACGCTCGGTCGGGTGGTCGCGGAAGCCCCGCTCCGGCCGTCGGCGAACCTGCCTCCGAAGGCGACGACGTGCCCGCACCTCCGGCGGGTCCGGCCAACTCGAGTTCGGGTGACCCGCCACAGCCCGCCAGCGCCAGCGTGATCACGCTCGCAAGCACCGTCATCCACGAACGGCTCGCTCGCTCCCGCACAGCTCCTCCTCTCGCAGATGTCGCGATGTCTCGAGCGTTTGACGCTCGACGCACCGGGATCGTTCCGCGACGGTGTTCGCTGACCGCACGTTCGCATGGGTGGTGGAACGTGGTCGAGGCCTTCGCGCCCGATGCATGGTTGGTAAATGGCCGTGCAAGTCTGGGGCGGCGATGACGGCTTCCTTCAGTTGACCTTCAGGTGGGCCGTCCAAGCTGCCGCGTGTCGGGACGAAGGAGGGTGGCGGATGGAGCGGGTGAACTGGATAGCGGACCGGTCGAAGTGATGTGAGCGGTCTCGGTGCGGACGCCTGGATCACGGTGGCGGTGCTGGTGGTCGCGTTTGCGCTGCTCGTCTGGGACAGGTTGGCGCCCTCCGCGGTCGTGCTGGCGGCGACGGTGTTCCTGCTGATCGTGGACGTGGTCGACACCGATCAGGCCCTGTCCGGGTTCGCGAACCCCGCCCCGATCACGGTGGCGGCGCTGTACGTCCTCGCGCGGGCCGCACAGAAGACGGGCTTGCTGAGCCCGCTTACCTCTCGGATCCTCGGTGAGGGACGCGGGCGGCTCGATCTCGTCCGGTTGCTCGTGCCCACGGCTGCGGCCTCGTCGTTCCTGAACAACACCCCTCTGGTCGCGATGCTGACGCCGGACGTCGTGGGGTGGGCGGAACGCCGTGGTGTGTCCGCGTCACGCTTCCTGATGCCGCTGTCGTTCGCGGCGATCCTCGGCGGCACCGTCACCGTCCTGGGGACCTCCACGAACCTCGTGGTCTCGGGCCTGCTGGTGGAGGCCGGCCACGCTCCGTTCGGCCTGTTCGAGCTGACCCGGGTGGGCGGCGCCTCCGCGGTCGCGGGCCTGACTGTCCTGGTCGTGGTGGCGTGGCGGCTGATCCCGGAACGCCGCACGGCGACCGAACAGGCTGCCGAGGAGGTGCGTGAGTTCGTCGTGTTCATGGAGGTCGAGTCCGGCGGGGCGCTGGACGGCCGGCGTGTCTCCGAGACCGGTCTCATCGAACGTCGACACGTGTTCCTCGTCGAGGTGATCCGCGACGGGCACACCATGTCGCCGGTCGACCTCGAGACGGTCCTGCAGGGTGGGGACCGTCTGACGTTCGCTGGACAGGTCGGGCAGATCGTCGAGCTGCATCGGATGCGGGGGTTGCGGTCGACCGAGCAGAACCACCTCGAGTCGGTGGCCAGCCCTCAGCACGGTCTGTACGTCGCGGTGGTCGGGCGCAGCTCGCCGCTGGCCGGTCACGGCCTCGCCGACGTGGGGTTCATGGCCCGCTACCAGGCCGCGGTCCTGGCGATCCACCGCGACGGGCAGCGGTTGACCGAGGAGCCACGTGACGTGCGGGTGCGTGCTGGCGATGCGCTGCTGATCCTCGCCGACGAGGCGTTCCCCAGGAACTGGGCGGAGGCACGCGATTTCCTCGTCATCGCGCCGCTGGGTGGCGACCCGCCGTCCGCCACGGCCAAGGCGCCGGTCGTTGCCGCGATCACCGTCGGGATGATCGGGGTGGCGGCCTTCGGGATCCTCCCGATCCTCGAGGCCGCGCTGCTGGCGGCGGGTGCCCTGGTCGCCACCCGCTCGCTCACGGCCAACGAGGTCCGCGACGCGATCGACTTCGACGTCATCATCCTCATCGCTGCCGCTTTCGGGCTCGGGGCCGCCATGCAGACGACCGGGCTGGCGAGCGCGCTCTCCGAGGGGCTCGTCTCAGCGTTCGACGTCTTCGGCACCGTCGGGGTGGTGTTCGGGCTGCTGGTGGCGGTGTCGCTGCTCACCGAGCTGGTCACGAACAACGCCGCCGCCGTGGTCGTCTTCCCAATCGCGGCGTCGGTCTCGGCGCAGACGGGCCTCGACCTGCGGGCCATCGCCATCGCGATCGCCGTGGCCGCGTCGAGCTCGTTCCTGACCCCGATCGGCTACCAGACCAACACGATCGTCTACGGCCCGGGCGGCTACCGGTTCACCGACTACGCCCGCGCGGGCATCCCCCTCAACCTGACGGTGATAGGTGTCGTCACCGCGATGACCGTCATCAGCTGATCCGCGAGCGGCCGACCGGCATGGCGGGTTAGGCTCCGCGCGTGGGTGGGGAGACGGGTGCCGGGACGACCGTGGTCGCCCGCCCTGTCCGTCGGGTCATCACCTGGCACCTGTTGCCGTTCGCGGTGATCGCCGTGGCGGCGATCCCGCTGAGCTTCCTCCCCCCGGACGAACCGAACGCCACGCAGCTGGCGATCGCCGGCGTGATAACGGTCGCTGCGTTCCTCGCCGCGGCAGTTCTGCCGTGGGACCGTCTCCCCCCGCCCCGCGGTGGTGCTACCGCCACTCGCCTACCTGCTGGCGGTCGCGGTCCTGCGGCACGCTGAGGGCGGGTCGGCGTCCGGGTACGGGCCGCTCGTGTTGATCCCGCTGTTCTGGGTGGCGCTATATGCCGAGAGGGCGCAGGTCGCCACGGTCGTGGTTGGCATCGTGCTCGTCTTCATGCTGCCGATCGTGGTCATCGGATCGCCGGGCTACCCGTCCACCGAGTGGCGCCGTCCCCTCGTCTGGTTCGTGGTCGCTCCCACCGTGGGCCTGGTCGTCAACGACCTCGTGCGACGGATCCGAACGGAGGCGGCCGCGAACGAGCGACGCGCCCGCGCGCTGGACGCCGTCGCCGGCATATCCAGAGGGCTCGGTCACGGGGCGGACACCCGGTTGGGTATCTGCGAGGCAGCGTTGACGGTCAGCGAGGCCGGAGCCGCGTTCCTCGTCGAACCGGACGGCGACGGCCGATTGCGATCCACGGCTGTCGTCGGCGTCGACCTCACCGAGATCGTAGTGACCGTGGGCGAGCAGCCGTCCGCGATCGTCACGGCCTACACCTCCGGAGAGCGTCTGTTCATCCGGGACGCCGTCGACGATCCGCGGGTGTCACCGCGGCTCGTCGAGGCAACCGCCGCCGCCTCGCTGCTCCTCGAACCCGTCGTCCGGCGGGGTGACGTGGTCGGCGTGCTCGTGGTCCTATGGCGATGGCGAGTGGCCGGCCTCGACGACTTCTCGGCGATGGTCACTACCCTGCTGGCCACCGAGGCGGGCGTCGCGATCGAGCGGTCCGACCTGCTGCTCCAGCTCGACGAGATGGCCCGGACCGACAAGCTCACCGGGCTGCGCAACCGTCGGGCCTTCGACGAACTCCTGGAACGCGAGATGGCGCGGTCGAAGCGCACCGGGGAGCCGCTTGCCCTGGCGTTGGTCGACCTCGACCGGTTCAAGTCCTACAACGACACCCACGGCCCCACCAGGCCGGCGACGAACTGTTGGCCGCCGCGGCCTCAGCGTGGCGGGAGGTCCTGCGTGACGTCGACGTGCTCGCTCGGTGGGGCGGCGAGGAGTTCGTGGCGCTGCTGCCCGGGGCGGGACCATCGGAGGCACGCGAGACAGTCGAGCGCGTGCGGACAGCCACTCCGTTCGAGCAGACCTGCTCGGCCGGCATCGCCGTGTGGGACGGCTCGGAGGAGGCCGCCAGCCTGATCGCCCGTGCGGATCGGGCGCTGTACGAGGCCAAGGAGACCGGCCGCAACCGCTCCATCGTCGCAGCGAGCTGATATGCGAAGGGCCGGCCCTCGGGCCGGCCCTTCCGTCGTCTGCGTTCTGGGCAATCGGGTACTACTCGAGGTCGAACCAGTCCGCTCCGTCGATGCTGACCTGGAGCGCGCTGCTGCTGCTCACCTCTTCGGGGTCCCCGGCAGGCGTGGTGAGGCTCCAGTCCTTGCCGCCTGGGCAGCTGTTGACACCGGGACCGTCATTCACGACATCTTCCGTGGTGCCTCCTGCGTACCCGGTGAGGTTGAACCCGGTGATCTGGCCCTTCTTGTCGCGGGCGATGCTGTCGACGACGCCTTCGACGGTCGTCGTCGTCGTGCGCGCCCGCGGCTGCTCGTGCTCGTGCTTGGTGTTCGTGCAGACCCAGGAGACCTCGGTCACGACCTTGGATTCCGCCTGGAACTGGACGCTCGCGGCGTTGTCCTGGAGGGCCTTGTTGTTCCAGTTGTAGACGAGTTGGACGTCGCCCTTGCCGACGAATCCCGTGCCGTCAGCGGCGTTGAACGTGACGGCTGCGAAGGCCGCCGAGGCGAAGACGGCGAGCGCGACGCTTGCCGCCAGGATGGTGATGGTCTTCTTCATGTGCGTTCCTTGTCGTGTGGTTCGTCTTGTGCCCCGTGTTGGGAGCGGTCGCCCCCGAGGTCTGAAGCAAGGTTCGGTGGCGGGCCTGTTGCGAAGCTGTGCTGGACCTGAAGGGGGGCTGAAGACGGTTGCCCAGGAGTCCCCGCCCCGTAGGACCTGGGTCCTTCCATCGCCTTGGTCACCCAGGTGTGCGCTTCGGCCGCGAGGGCCTGAGCGGGGGCTGAAGTTCGGCTGAAGAGCGTCCTGGCGCCGCGCATGCTGCGATGCGCGTCCTTACCATCCGTCCATGGCTGACGAACCGCGCGTGCTGGTTGTGGAGGACGACCAGTCCGTCCGGGAGGCGGTCGCCCTGGCGCTGCAGGACGAGGGCTACGAGACCCACGCTCTGCCGCACGGTCTGGAGGTCGAGGCCGCGACTCGGTCCTTCCTGCCAGACCTGGCCGTGCTCGACGTGCGTCTGCCGGAGGGGCCGGGGGGTCTGAGCATGGCCCGGCTGATCCGGTCGATCAGCGACATCCCGGTGATCTTCCTCACCGCAGCGGACTCGGTCGAGGATCGCCTGGCGGGTTTCAAGGCCGGCGGTGAC
>JAHWKY010000074.1 GCA_019347575.1 Actinomycetota bacterium
AGGACGTCCACGAGTTCGCTCAGCGACGCGACCGTGCGCAGCCCGTCCTGTCTGGCACGATCACGCGCCTCATCGCTGGGATCCCACCCCACCGGTTCGTGACCCTCCGCCAGGGCCTTGCCGGCCAACCCCGACCCCATCCGACCCAAACCCACGATGCCGAACCTCACAGACGGTCCTTCCTCTCGTCTACACCTCGTCTCCACGGTAGGAACACCTCGGAGGGCTCGTTACATCCGCTCTCCCTGCCCCCGCCCCGGCCCGTCATCACGTCAGCACCTCACGGAGCTGTTCGACCGTCGGTGCTCCAGCCGGACCCTCGGGGGTGTCGTAGATCCGGCAAGACAGCCCGACCGGTTCGTCTCCCTCAGCGAACGGGTCGACCCCGTCCACCAGGATCGTCGGCGATCCCCGGAACCCCGCGTCCTCGGCCGCCTCCGGCGTGTCGATCACCTCGTGGGACAGTTCGAACCCGATCTCAACGGCGAGCGTCCGCAACCGTTCGTCCGCCAACCGCCAGTGCGGGCAAGCGTCGAAGTACTGGATCGTGACCTGCATGCGCCCTCCGTCCGCGCTTCGGCTGAGGCTGCTCAAGCCGGGCCATCGAGGTCGGGCAGGGTCTGTTCACCCCAGACGCGACCCAGCGCGACCGCGTCCGCCAGGGACAGGATGAACGTGTCGGGGTTGGCGTCGGTCCAGGCGGTAGCGGAGGCCTCATCGGTGAAGAAGTGGATGAAGTGGCAGAACTTCGCGATCACGTCCTCACGCCACTCGTCGGGGAGCGTGAACGACAACGTCAGGTCACCGTGGGACAGGTCGCGCACCTCGCCGCCGGTGATGCGGAAGGCGATCGGCTCCCCGCTCCGGGCGTCCGCGGAAGCGATCTCCGCCTCTCCGCCAAGCCAGGGGGTCAGGATGAACGGGTCCCAGGCGCACCACGTGAAGAGGTCTCTCCCATGTACGCGGTACGCGTGGGGTGGCATGTGCGCGACGGTCAGACCCCAGAACCCGATCACCCGGTCCTCCTCGTCGCGGTACACGCCAGGCCGACCCTCGATGAAGGCGGCAGCCTCTCGCGTCCCCTGGTCTGTGCGCTCCGCTAGCGTCGCTACCTCCACGGGCGTTCCTTCGGCGAGGGTCCGCAGCAGCGTCAGTGCGTGTCGCTGCTCCCGGGGCTCGAGTCCGACGTTCGCCTTCTGTAACGTCGCAGCGATCTCGTCGAGGTCCGGTGGCTCGGTGGGCATCTCTCCTCCTTCGTCGATCAGCCGGGTGAGGCCGCCTCGGGACGGATCCGGTTGCCGCGATGGACGGTAGACCTTCCAGTACGATAGAAGGTCAAGTGCCAGATCGTGTCGGGAGGAGGACCGCATGCTGATAGGGGAGCTCGCCGACGAGACCGGCGTCCCGGCCAAGACCCTGCGCTTCTACGAGGGCGAGGGACTGCTGCACGAACCCGCACGACTGCCCAACGGCTACCGGGACTACGGGCCTGCCGCGGTCGACCGGGTGACGTTCATCAAGCAGGCCCAGTCGGCCGGGCTCACGCTCGCCCAGATCGGCGAGGTCCTCGCGATCCGTGACCGCGGCGAGACACCGTGCGCTCACGTCGCCCACGTGATCGACCGTCGGCTCCAGGAGGTCGACCGGCGCATCGCCGAGCTGCGTGCGACCCGGGGAACACTGGCCGAGCTCGCCGAGCGGAGCGGCCGGCTGGACCCCGACGACTGCGACGGCTTCTGCCACATCATCGAAGGAAACGCATAGGCCGGGTGAGCGGACCGTTCCCGGCCCCTCTCCCCCACGAGGTGTCACATCGAGGGCTGACGTACCGGACGACGGATCTCTCGGAACACGATCGCAGCTGTCACGCCGGGGATCGCGACCAGAGGAGACAGAAGGTCGCGTAGCCCACGGACGCGATGAGCATCCCCGAGGCAACGGCGGCGAAGGAGCGTCGGGTGATCGGTGTCGCCGTCGCGGACGACCTCGACAACGCCGTCGGCGGTCATACGTACCACCACCGATGAGCGGTGCTCCCTGACTCGCCTTAGGCGACGAGGGCACCGCCCGTCACAGGAGCCCGCGATCGGCCACGGTGATGGCGAAGGCCCACAGGAAGTACAGGGCGCCGGCTGAGAGCAGCACCCCGACGGTCTTCTCGACGACCGGGACGTAGCGGCGCAACGATCTGGCGGTCCGGGTCGCACCCGCGGAGGTCCCTATCGCGACCAGCGGCAGGCCACGGCCCAGGCCGAACGCCGCGAGGATCGTGGCACCGTACAGCGGGCTGCCGGTGGCCACGGCCCCGAGGATCACCGGTAGGAGCAGGGGTGTGCACGACGGACAGGCCAGCAGTCCGAACGGGACCCCTGCCGCGAACGCCCCACCGAGGCTGTCGGCGGCGGGCAAGTCAGGCGTGAAGCTGGGCATGGACGGACGCCACAGCCCGAGCACGATGACTGCCAGGACGGCCAGGACGAGGAACATCAGCGCGAACCAGACAGCCAGGCGCGCTTCCAGCCACGAGATCGCGGCATGGCCTCCGGCAGCGAACACCGCCCCGATAAGGGCGTCGACCACGAGCACCCCTCCGACGAACGCCACGGCCAGAGCGGCAGCGCGTCGACGTGAGTGCGCGTGCCCCTGTAGCACCGCGCCCACGACGGCCGGCGTCATGGCCAGGCTGGACGGAGCGAACGCGGCCGCCAGTCCGAGCACGAAGGCCAGTCCGAACGCCACCGGCGAGACCCGCTCGAACGTCGCTTGGGCTGCTCCGGTGCCAGCAACCGCCCCCGAGACCTGGGTGAACGCCCACAGTCCGAGCGCGACGAACAGCACCACGGCGGCGACGACACCGGCGAGTTGGAGCACAGACCAGGACCGGTCCTCGTCGGTCGGGCTGAGGTCGTAGCCCATCTCGGTGACCCGTTGACGCACGGTGACCTCGTCGACGTCGCCGGTCACCGTGGCGACCGCCGCGGCTGCATCGACGCTCACCCGTTCCACCCCCTGCAGTCGGGACAGTCCCTGGTGGACGGTCTTCGCACAGCCCGGACAGGTCATTCCGTGCACGGGCACCTGCAAGGTGGCCTGGACGTCGCCCGACGTGTCGGACGGGACCGGTGGCGCGATCTCGCGGGTCATCGTTGATCCTGTGCCGTGCGGTCGGTCGTGCGATGTTCGATGAGCTGGCAGTAGTAGTCTCCGTCGCTGTCGGCGAGGGACCGTTCGAGGAGGCGGACGAGCTCGTCACGGGCGCGACGCATGTCGCTGATGCGTTCATCGAGTTCGTCGATGCGGTCGCGGGCCACGTCAAGGACGTAGTCGCACGGCGTTTCGCCCCGGTCGCGTAGTGCGAGGATCTCCGCGATCTCGCCCAGGTGCAGGTCCAGCTCGGTGGCCCGACGTACGAACGCGAGCCGTTCGGCGTCGTCGGGGCCGTAGTCGCGGTAGCCGGCGTCGGTGCGTGGGGTTCGGGCAGCAGCCCGATCGACTCGTAGTAGCGGATGGTCTTGGGGTTGACGCCGATCTCGTCGGCGAGCTCACCGATCAGCATCGTGGGCCTCCTCGAGGGCTTCCTCGGCGACGTCGCGTTCGAGCAGCCCGACCAGCTTGCCGTCGGAGTGGGTCACGAGGATCGCGTCGACGTCGGCCCGGCCCATCCGTTCGGTCAGTCCTTCCAGTTCTTCGCTGGGGCGCACCGTCGTGGGGCCCTCGTGCATCAGCTCGGAGACCGGGCTGTCCTCGTCCGCATCGAGAGCGGTGCGGTTCAGCCGCCCCAGCACGATCCCGTCGGCGTTGAGGACCGCCAGCATCCCGAACCGGGTCGACCCCAGCACGCCGCGGACGTCCCCGAGACGGTCGTCGACGCTGCAGGTCGCCACGTCTTCCGTGACGTGGTCACCGGCCAGGGTCGCGTACCCGTCGTAGGGCAGGCCGAACGCGAGCCAGTCCTGCTTGCCGGCGACGTAGTCGAAGGTCGGGTAGCCGAGCATCTCGAGCCGCCACGCGGCCCGGGGGCTCATGTCTCAGGTGTAGTCGTTGCAGTACACGACGACCGGCCGTTCACGGTCCAGCTTCGCCCGGACCTTCTCGACGTCCCAGCCCTTCAGCGGCAGGTGGATCGCACCCGCGAGGTGAGCCCAGTCGTACTCGGCGCGCGGCAGCACCTCCGCCACGACGGCGTTGTCCTCGTCGACGAGCCGTTGGACGTGGTCACGGTCGATGAACTGTGGCATCAGCGTTCTCCTTGGGGCCAGGTGAGCAACGGCATGTTCACGACGACGTCGGTCTCCTCCAGAGTGATCTCGCCGGCGGCGGCGGGGGCGGTGACCTCGTCGGCGGAACGAAGCTCCCGCGCCTGGGTCTCGTCACCCCAGGCGACCTGCACGATCCTGCGCAGCGGCCTGTAGCGATCGTCGCCTGGCGCGGAGGGGAACACGTCCGCCTGGAAGCCGAAGGGCCCGTCGCCTTCGATGCCGTTGGTGAACACGTACACCTCGCCGCGCGCCTCCTCCGGAGTCTCGGCAAGGGCGGGCACGACGAGCACCGGGGAGCCGCCCATCATCTCGGTGAGCATCCCGGCCACGTCCGGGTCAGAGGCCTCCGGGTGCACGAAGAAGATGACCTGCCCGTCGTAGAAGCCCTGCACCGGGGGGAGGCGCACGTCGGTCGCCGGCATGTCGGCCATCTGCCCGTCGTCACCTGCCGTGTCGCCGGACATCTGCATGTCACGGTCCAGCCCCCACACCCAGAAGGTGCCGAAGCCGAGCGTGACCACGGCGATAACTGAGGCGACGGCGATCCAGAACTTGACTGGCCGCCCGTCGACTTCCGCGTCCAGCCACGAGGCCGTCTGGTCCGCCTCGAGGTCGTCGGACGCCGCCCCCTGCCTCGTGTCGGTCATCGGCCGGCGTCCTCGCTGGGGTCGGTGTGACCGGCGACGTCGAAGCCCATCTCGTGCAGCTTCGCGCGGACCTGGCCCTCGAACACCTGCGGGATGTGCTCGACGGTGACCGTGTCGATCTCGTGTTCGGCGCGGACCTTCCGGATGCCCTCCATCGCCCCGAGGCGGTCCTCTATCCGCTGCGAGCAGTTGCCGCAGTGCATCGGGACCTCCAGCGCGAACGTGCGTGCCTCCTGGTGGACGGCCTGTTGAACATCTTCGGTGCGCTCGGCCGCCTCTCCTTGCTGCTGGTCGTGCTTGGTCGATCCGGCTTCGTGGGCGTGTTCGACGTGCTCGGCCTCTTCGGAGGTGTCCAGCCCGCCGTGGTCATGCTCCCGGCGGTGCCGTTCCTCGACCGGTTCGTCGGGATCAGCTTCCTCCTCGCCACGGGCTCGACGCAGCATCCGTCCGGCGAACGAGTTGCCCAGCACGGCGGTGACCGAGGCGATCATCGCGGCCATCGCCCAGATCGGGTGCACGAAACCGGTGGCGGCCGCGGGCACGCCGATGCCGTTGAACGCGAACGCCAGACCGAGGTTCTGCTTCGTCTTGCGGTAGGAGCGCACCCCGATGTCCCGGGCGTCCATGACCGCGCCCAACCGTTCGCTCATGATCACGAGTCGGCCGACTCGATCGCGATGTCGGTGCCGGCCCCGATAGCTACCCCCACGTCGGCCTGGGTCAGGGCCGGCGCATCGTTGATGCCGTCACCGACCATCATCACCCGCTGGCCCTCCTCCTGCAGTCGACGGACCTCGACGGCCTTGTCGTCGGGCAGTACCTCGGCCAGCACCCGTTCGATGCCGACCTCGTCTGCCACCGCCTCGCCGGTGCGCCGGTTGTCACCGGTGATCATCACCGCCGTGATGCCGGCGTCCTTCATGCGGCGGATCGTGTCGGCGGCGTCGGACTTGGTCTCATCGCCGATGCCGACCATCCCCAGAAGCTCACCCTCGCGGGCGACCCCCACGACCGTCAGGCCCTGTTCCTCCAGTCGCGTGAAGCGCTCGCGGGCGTCAGAGAGGTCGACGCCCTGCTCGTCGAGGAAGCCGGGCTTGCCGACCAGCACCCGCGCGTCGTCCACGGTCGCCTCGACCCCCTTGCCGGTGTGGCTGGTGAAGTCATCGGCCAGAACAACCTCCAGTCCGCGCTGCTCAGCGGCGTCCTCGATCGCCCGCGCCAACGGGTGCTCGCTGGCGGACTCCGCCGACGCAGCAGCTGTCAGTACCTCGTCGTCGCCGTGCCCGCCGACGCCGGCGACCTCACGCACGGCGGGCTCGCCCTTCGTGATGGTGCCGGTCTTGTCCAGCACGATCGAGGTGATCTCGCCCATGATCTGGAACGCCTCACCCGACCGCATCAGGATCCCCTCGCGGGCGGCCTCCCCACCGCCGCGGATCATCGCCAACGGTGTCGCCATCCCCAGCGCACACGGGTAGCCGAGTACGAGCACCGCCAGGGCGGCGAACGTCGCCCGGAAGAAGTTCGGCGACCCGCCGAACAGCACCGGGCCAAGTGTCCAGGCGAGGAAGCCACCTGCAGCGAACGCCAGCACACCGGGCACGAACCACTTGAGCACCGTGTCCACCAGCTGCAGCACACCCGGCTTCAACGCTCGGGCCTCCTCGATCGAGCGGGCCACCTGCGACAGGAACGACTCCTCACCGACCCGCGTCACCTCAACGACAAGGCTGCCGGTCTGGTTGATCGACCCGCCGATCACCTCGTCGCCCTCGACCTTCTCGGCCGGGATGGGTTCACCGGTCACCAGCGACTCGTCCACCGCCGACGCGCCATCAACCACCGTGCCGCCCACCGGCACCGACTCCCCCGGACGCACCCGCACCCGGTCGCCGACCTGCACCTCGTCGACCGGAACCTCCACCTCGTCCCCGTCACGGATGACCCGAGCGGTATCCGGCTGCAGATCCATCAGCTGGCGCACCGCCTGCGATGAGCGGGTCCGAACGACCTGGGACACGTAGTCGGACAGCAGGTGGTAGGCGGTGACGAACACCGCGCGGCGGTCGCCGTCCCGACGGAAGCGCTCCTCGAGGCCGGCGAAGCTTTCCCGAACCGCCTCGAGCGACGGGTACGGCTCCTCGATGTTCAGATCGGCCGCGGCCATCACGTCCCCCGGACCGCGAGCAGGTGCTCGGCGCTGCGCTCCGCGAGCGTCGTCGTCTCCGACGCGACGCCCACGCCGCAGAAGGGCGAGCTGTCGGTGCCGATCCGCGTGCAGAACACCGGCAACGTGCGCGAGCCGTTCCAGCTCCTCCTCGTCGACCC
>JAHWKY010000075.1 GCA_019347575.1 Actinomycetota bacterium
GACCTCTCACACGGTTCTGGGTTTCAGCACCGCAGAACCTACGAGGCGGCCCGTGCGCGTCACTTCAACCGGCCCCTTCCCCAACCGCCGGCACCGCAGGGCCGGCTACGACACCGAACCCACCCGCCGGCACCCACACGAAGGGCAGGAGACCCGCATTATCGATCGGTTCCGACGGGCGCACCCGAGAGCGATGCGTCCGCGTCCGTCGCGGTCTCGAACTACACTTGGCCACCGGTGGATCGCCCCGCCGGCAAGTCAGTCAGCGCAGAGGTGGGGATGTGGACGTCGATCGGCGGTTGCGAGAGCTTGCCACCCTCAACGCCATCGGCGAGGTGCTCAATCGCGAGCCGGACCTGTCCGTGGCGCTCCACCAGGCAGTCGAACGCCTCGTCGATGTGGTTCGGGTGAGGACCGGATGGATCTTCCTCAGCCGGTCGATCGACGGCGACCCCCACTTCGGTGGCTTCCAGACGGCCGCGATGGTGGGGCTGCCGCCTGCCCTCTCGGCCGGCGGCTGCGCCGCGCTTCGCGAGGGGAGCTGCGAGTGCGAGGGGATGTTCCGCCGGGGCGAGCTCGACTTCGGGATCAACGTGGTGACGTGCAGCCGGCTTGAGAACGCCGAAGGCGACCGGGGCGGGCTGCAGATCCACGCGAGCGTCCCGCTTCATGGGCGGGAGGCCCCGGTGGGCATCCTCAACCTCGCCTCCCCCGGCGACGACCGGTTCGACGACGAGGCGCTCACGCTCCTCGACGCGGTCGGCCGACAGATCGGTGTGGCATACGAGCGTGCGGTGCTTCTCCATCAACGCCAGCAGGACGCCGAGCACCGGGCCGCGCGGGAGGAGCGCGACCGCATCGCCCGCGACGCCCACGACTCGGTCTCGCAGCTGCTGTTCGGGGCCGACCTCTCCCTGAAGGTGGCCCGCGGCTCCCCCGACGCGGCGAAGCGGGACGCCGCCGTCCAACGGGCCGCCGATCTCGTCGAGAGCTCCCTGATGGAACTGCGGGGTCTCGTTGAACTGTGGCGTTCGGCCGATCTCCGGCAGGGTTTGGTCGCTGCCCTCGAGCGGCTGGTCGAACGCACGACCGGGACGATGAAGGTGCACCTTCGAGCGGAGGACGTCGAGCTGCCCGAGGACGTGCAGGAGGTCCTGTACCGGTGCGCCCAGGAGGCGGTTCACAACGCGATGAAGCACAGCTGGGCCGACAACGTGTGGATCCAGCTGTCGCGGTCGTCGCGGGCGGTGCGTCTCCGCGTCGACGACGACGGCGAGGGGCTCCCTGCGGAGCTTGCTCCCGGGATCGGACTGCTCAGCATCCGTGCGCGCGCGGTCAGCGTGGGCGGCAAGGTACGCGTCGTGAACCGACGCCCGCACGGCACGAGACTCGAGGTGGTGGTGCCGTGGGCATCCGGGTCCTGATCGTCGACGATCACCCGGTCGTCCGCGAGGGCCTGCGGGCGGTCCTCGACCTCTGCGACGACCTGGAGGTCGTCGGCGAAGCGTCGGCGGTCACCGATGCCCTCGAGGTCGCCGCCTCGGAAGACCCCGACGTCGTCCTGCTCGATCTCCGGCTGGCCGACGGCAACGGCCTCACGGCGATCGCCCGCCTCCGCTCTATGGAGCCGGCGCCGACGGTGGTTGTGCTGTCGAGTTTCGTCGATGACGACTACGTGCGGCAGGCGATCCGCCTGGGAGCGTCCGGCTACCTCGTCAAGAGCGCCGGTCCCGACGCCATCATCGAGGGCATCCGTGCGGCCGGGCGGGGCGAGATGCCGCTCGACCCCGGTGTCGCGCGGTCACTGGCCCTGGCCCGGCCCGACCCGCTGACGCGGCTGACGCCACGTGAGCTCGAGGTCCTGACGCTGCTGGCCAGAGGCAAGAGCAACCGCTCGGTCGCCGATGAGCTCGTCATCGGCGAGAAGACCGTCAAGACCCACGTCAGCTCCATCCTCGCGAAGCTGCAGGTCGAGGACCGCACCCAGGCAGCCGTCTTCGCGAAGGACCACGGACTCTGACCTCCGCCTGCAGGCGGAGGTCAGAGTCCGTCGGCGGACCGATGCGCTCTGGTCGTGCCGGTGTAAGGCTCGCGGTGTCACCAACCGGAGGATGCCATGAGCATGGACGTCGGCGAGCAGGCGCCCGACCTCGCGGTCGCGGCTTTCGTACGCGGGATGGAGGGCCCGATGGAGTTGCGGCTCTCGGAGTACCGCGGACGCTGGCTGGTGCTGTTCTTCTACCCACGGGACTTCACGTTCGTCTGTCCGACGGAGCTCGCCGCCCTCGCCGAACTCGAAGCGGACTTCGGGACGGTGGGCGCGGTGCTGGTCGGGGCGAGCACCGACAGCTACTGGACCCACCGGGCGTGGTTCACGACGGACCCGCGGCTGGGGACGGTCAGCTACCCGGTGGTCGCCGACGCGAACCAGGCGCTGGCCGCAGCGTTCGGTGTCCTCGGACGCGACGGTGCCGCCTACCGGGCGACGTTCCTCATCGACCCCGACGGCGTCGTCCGCCACGCGAGCGTCACGACCGGCGACGCCGGTCGCAACGTCGACGAGGTGCTGCGCACCCTCCAGGCGGTCCAAACAGGGGCGCTGTGCCCGGCCGGGTGGCGGCCGGGCGAGCCGACGCTCGTCGCGAGCTGATCGTGTCGGGGTGGGTGCGGGCAACGGGGGTGCGGGAGCTCCCCGAGGTGGGAGGCAAGGTCTTCAGGCACCTCGACAAACGCATCTCGCTGTTCCGCACCCCCTCGGGCGTCCACGCGGTCGACAACCGCTGCCCGCACGAGGGCTACGCCCTGGCGCGAGGACGCGTGAAGGACGACGTGCTCACCTGCCAGTGGCACAACTGGAAGTTCGACCTCGCAACCGGGACGTGTCTGTTCGGCGGCGAGGGGGTCCGCACCTACCCGGTGGAGATCCGCGGCGACGACGTCTACCTCGACATCACCGACCCGGAGCCGGAGGAGCTTGAACCGCGGCTGTTCGCGAGCCTTCTCGAGGCCATGGGGCGCGTCGACGTCGGCAGGATCGCACGCGACGCCATGCGCCTCCACCGCATCGGCACGCCACTCGCGGAGGTCGTCCGCGAGGGCCTGCGGTTCGGCGCGCCCCGTGCCGAATACGGCTGGAACCACTCGCTGGCCACGCTGGTGACCTGTCTCGACTACGCGCGTCTGTTCGACGGCCCCCTCGCGGCGATGCCGGTCGTCCAGGGCCTCGCGGTCGTGAGCGAGACCGAGGTCCGCCGGCCGCTTCGGCCTCGTCCGGACCCGGTGGACCCGACCGCAGCCCACGGGTCGGTCGAGGACGCGCTGGCCGCCTTCCCCCGCCTCGTCAACGACGAACGTGCGGACGACGCCGAGGCGCTGCTGCGCGGCCTGCTCGCCGCGCAGGTCCCACCTCAGGCGGTCCGCCACGCACTCCTGACCGCGATCACCGACCACTTCCTCGGTTACGGCCACCCGCTCATCTACTGCCAGAAGGCGTTCGAGCTGCTTGACACGATCGGCTGGGAGGAGGCCGACAGCGTCCTCGGTCCGCTCGTACCCAACACGGTCCTGTCCACACGCTACGACGACCTGCCGTGGATGCGCCGCTTCCTCGTCGCGTGGGAGGAGGCGGACGTGGACCTCGGATCGTGCCTCGCCGGCCCACCCCGCGCCCCCTTCGACCGGGCGGCCTACCTGCGCGCGGTGATCGACGGGTCACCGGAGGATGCGGTCGCCGCGCTCGCACGTGCCCTGCGCGATCGCACGCAGGTGCCGGCCATCATCGACGCCACCGCGGTCGCCGCGTCGGAGCGGTTCCTGCGCTTCGACCTCGACCTCGACCTGGACGATACGAACGAGTGGGGCTGGCTCGACGTCACCCACACGATGACCTACCTGGACGCGCTGCGCTGGGCGTGGGCCGTCGACCCGAGCCGGGAGATCCTGCGCGGTCTCGTCCACGCCGTCTGGTTCGTGCAGTGGAGCCAACGGTTCGACGCGTCCGCTCCCGCGGCGGTGCCGGCGAGAGCGACGGACGACGTCGACGCGGTGCTCGCCGCGATCCGCAAGCGTGATCCCGAGGCCGCCGTCGCGCTCGTGAGCGGGTTCCGGGGACCCGCCGAGGCGGTCGATCGCGTGCTCGGCCAGGCCGCCACCGAGGACAATAGCGTCGCACCGATCATGGTGGCCCACACGGTCAAGACGGCGTGGGCCGCCTCGCGCGAGAGCCGCGCGACGGGTGACCGGCGCCCCGTCATCGCCGCCGCCCGGTTCCTCGCCGCTCCGAAACGCGAGCGCTGGGTCTACCAGTCGACGCTCGAAGCGGTCTCCTTACTACAAGGACGCGTGAAGGACGACACACAGCCGCGAGTCTGAGCTGAGATCGCGTGTGCGACCCGAGGCGCGGCAGGGCGCGGCAGGCGCCGCGCTGAGCTAGATGCTGACCGTCGCCCGCGCAGCACAGCAACACAACAATGTTGACCTGCTCGAGGACGTCGCCGACGTGCTGCTCGCCGCGAAAGCGAACTGGGACCGGTACGCCCAGTATCGCCCGGTCAGCTCGTGGGTGACCGGGCTCGACGAATCCGAACAGCATCCCGTCGCCGCGGCGTTGCGACGCAACCCCAGGGCTATCGGCTGGCTCGTGGACTACGTCAGCGTCGACCTGGACGGCACAGCGATCCTCTACGCCGCGGTCAACAGCGCCAACGTGCGCTGACGTCGCCCGTCACCAGCGAACCCGCTGGTCGGTCACCTCAGCGATGTTGGCCTTCAACCGTCGGCCTAGCCGCACCTGCTGCGGACCGAACGACGAGTCACGCAACGCCACATAGTCATCCATGAACTGCGAACCGAGCTGCCGCCAGCGGTCCTGATACGTCGGGCCGGATGCCAACGCCTTCTGCGGAGCCTTCGACAACCAGTTCACCAGATGGTCGTCGGCACCTTCGAACACCTGCAGATCCGTGAACCCCAGTTCGGTGCGGACCTCATCGAGCATCTGACGGTCCCCGCCGTTCCCCGGTCCAACCAGGTAAGGCCGCAGGTACTGCCGTTCGGTCGCGTGGACGAGGAACCCGAGCTGGGACGCCATCGCGGGCGTCGTCTTGTGCGCCCGACGACAGATCAGCACCGGCAGCAGCGGACGGTCCGGATGTTCGTTCTGGATGATCGCCGCCCTCGCGAGCAGGCTGCGAGAGTTTCGAAGCGGTCGGATACACCCACTCCCGGATCTCCTTCACCTCCATCAGCACAGCCGCATGGGGGGCCGGCTCTCCGGTGTCTGACCAGGTCTGCAGCATGGCCTCGTCGTCCCGGGGCGGAGTGGGACCGGATCGCCGAACAGTTCGGTAAGGTCGCCTGCCCTCTCGGTCAGCAGCCGGTAGCCGTACCGGGCCGCTACCGCCAGCGATTCGTGCGCGACCTGTTCGCCGTGCGGACCCACGATTCCTTCGCGCGAGCCACACACGACGCTGCCTCTGCATCACGACTGCAATTTTGTGGGCCTCGCTGTGGGCCTCGCCCTCTAGTGCGACCCCTTTGCATGACGGAAATGCCGAGTTCAGGGAGCTAGAGGGACGCACTTAGTAGAAATTGAAGGTGGACCCGATCGGGATCGAACCGACGACCTCCGCCATGCCATGGCGGCGCTCTTCCAACTGAGCTACGGGCCCGGGATGCCGGGCGCGGACGTGCGCAGGGCAGCGTACCGAGCAGGGTAGGGGCCCGCGACAAGCCCGCTGGGAGTACCACCTCCCACGTACGCAACAGGTGCTCCCAGGGCGCAGGGGACGCGACCGGTCGGGCAGGCGGATGATGTTGACATCAACGTCAACTTCCGCAAGGCTGGGAACTGATGTTGACGTCGATGTCAAGTTTGCCCTCTCCGAACCGACCGAACGGACCCCTTAGATGAGCGTCGCTGTCGTGTTCCCCGGCCAGGGATCGCACCGCGCCGGGATGGCCTCCGCGTGGGAGGACCACCCGGCGCACGCGATCTTCGCCGAGGTCGGGGCGGCCGCTGGCATCCCGGACCTGCCCCGACTCGCTGACGACCCCGACGCGTGCGCAGCCACCGCGGTCGGCCAGCCCGCGATGTTCGCCGCCGGGATCGCCGCCTGGCGAGCCCTGTCCGACGTCGGGGTGCGCCCTCACGCCGTTGCCGGGCACAGCCTGGGGGAGGTGACCGCCGCGGTCGCGGCAGGGGTCATGTCCGTCGAGGACGGCGCCACTCTGGTCGCGGAGCGCGGCCGGTCGTTCGCGGCCGCGTGCCGAGCGAACCAGGGGGGGATGGCAGCGGTGCTCGGACTCGGTGACGAGATCCAGGCCGTCCTCGCGGATCATCCGCGGATCGAACTGGCCAACGACAACGGCCCCACCCAGAAGGTCCTGGCGGGTCCCCGTGACCCGTTGGCCGAGGCGCTGATCTCGGCCAAGGAGCTGGGGGGGCGGGTCCGTGAGCTCGACGTCGAGGGCGCGTTCCACACCGCGGCGATGGCCCCGGCCGTCGTGACGGTCGACACCGTCCTGCGACGCACCGAGCTGCACGACCCCGCGTTCCCCCTGGTCTGCGGCGACTGGGTCACGGTGTCCGCGACCGCGGGCGAGGTCCGCCGCGGGCTCGTCGACGGGGTGCTGTCCAGGGTGCGCTGGCGGGAGGTCCAACGGCGCCTCGGCGACATGGGGGTCACGGCGATCATCGAGGCCGGTCCCGGCGGGGTGCTGACCGGACTGGCTCGACGGACCGTGCCGGAGGTAGACGCCGTCCACGTCGACGGCCCGAGCTCGGTGCGGGACCTCACTGACACGATCCTGCAGAGCAGCCGATGATCGTGGTCCCGAACTGCGTGGTCGTGGTCGCCCCCCGTGGCGGACGCGTGCGTCGTCTGGCGCCGCCCGGCGCCACC
>JAHWKY010000076.1 GCA_019347575.1 Actinomycetota bacterium
CCGGTTCTCCGTCTCGTACTCCACATGGCTGACGTTGATCGTGATCCCCCGCTCACGCTCCTCCGGCGCCTTGTCGATCTCATCGAACCCCATCGTCTGCACGTTGGGGTTCTGCTTGTGCAACACCGACGTGATCGCCGCCGTCAACGTCGTCTTCCCATGATCGACGTGACCGATCGTCCCGATGTTCATGTGCGGCTTCGTCCGCTCGAACTTCTCCTTGGCCATCGGCGTCCCTCCTGGGGCGGTGGTGGTGCTACGGGTGGTCGGGTCTCTGGTCTGGGGTTACTCGCCGCGCGCCTTGGCGACGATCTCTTCCTGGATGTGGCTGGGAGCGGGCTCGTACGCACCGAACTGCATCGTGTACGTCGCCCGACCCTGCGTCAGCGACCGTACGTCGGTCGCGTACCCGAACATCTCCGACAGGGGCACCCGGGCCGTGATGACCTGGGCGTTGCCGCGGGGTTCCATCGACTGGATGTGGCCTCGCCGCGAGGTGAGGTCGCCCATCACGTCGCCCATGTACTCCTCGGGGGTGACGACCTCGACCTCGAAGACCGGCTCGAGCAGCTGCACGCCCGCCTTGTTCGCGGCCTCCTTGATCGCCATGGACCCGGCGATGTGGAACGCCATCTCGGAGGAATCGACCTCGTGGTACGAGCCGTCCACGAGTTCGACGTGGACGCCGACGAGCGGGTAGCCCGCCAGGACGCCGCCCTCCATGGCCTCCTTTATGCCCTTGTCGACCGAGGGGATGTACTCCTTGGGGATCGAGCCCCCGACGACCTTGTTGTCGAAGGAGTACTCCTCCTCGTCCTCCTCGCGGTGCGGGCGGACGTTGATGACGACGTGGCCGTACTGACCACGACCGCCGGTCTGGCGGGCGAACTTGACGGACACCTTCTCGACCGCCTTCTTGATGCTCTCGCGGTAGGCAACCTGCGGACGTCCGACGTTGGCCTCGACCTTGAACTCACGCAGGAGGCGATCGACGATGATCTCGAGGTGCAGCTCGCCCATCCCGCCGATGATGGTCTGGCCCGTCTCCTCGTCGGTGCGGACCCGGAACGTGGGATCCTCCTCGGCGAGCTTCTGCAACGCGGTCGTCAGTTTCTCCTGATCCACCTTGGTCTTGGGCTCGATGGCGATGTGGATGACCGGCTCGGGGAAGTCCATCGACTCCAGCAGGATGGGGGACTCGCTCGTGGTCAGCGTGTCACCGGTCGTCGTGCCCTTGAGACCGACGAAGGCGACGATGTCGCCCGTGTGCGCGGCCTCCCGTTCCTCACGCGAGTTCGCGTGCATCTGCAGGATGCGGCCCACGCGCTGCTTCTGGTCCTTGGTCACGTTGATGATGTGCGAGCCGGCCTCGAGCGTCCCCGAGTAGACGCGTGCGAAGGTCAAGGTTCCGACGTAGGGGTCGGTCGCGACCTTGAACGCGAGCGCCGCGAACGGCTCGAGGTCGTCGGGCTCACGCGTGACCTCTTCACCGGTCTTGGGGTCGCGGCCCTTGATCGGGGGGACCTCGAGCGGAGATGGCAGGTAGTCCACGACGGCGTCGAGCAGCGTCTGCACACCCTTGTTCTTGAACGCCGAGCCACACAGCACAGGCACGAGCGCGTTGGCGACGGTCGCCGATCGCAGCCCCCTCTTGAGCTGCTCGATGTTCAGGTCGCCACTGTCGAGGTACGCCTCGAGCAGTTCCTCGTCCTGCTCGGCGACCTTCTCGACCAGGATGTGGCGGTACTCCTCGGCCTGGGCCTTGAGCTCCTCGGGGATATCGACGACGTCGAACGACGCGCCGAGATCGTCACCGCGCCACACGATGCCCTTCATCTCGACGAGGTCGACGATGCCCTCGTGCTGGTCCTCCAGTCCGATCGGGATCTGGATGGCCACGGCGTGGTCGGTGAGGCGCTTGTGGATGCTCTCGAGGGAACGCTCGAAGCTCGCACCGGTGCGGTCGAGCTTGTTGATGAAGCAGATGCGTGGAACGCGGTACTTGTCCGCCTGCCGCCATACCGTCTCGGACTGCGGCTCGACGCCGGCGACCCCGTCGAACACCGCGACCGCACCGTCCAGGACACGCAGGGAACGCTCGACCTCGACCGTGAAGTCCACGTGACCGGGCGTATCGATGATGTTGATCCAGTGGTCACGCCACTTGCAGGTGGTCGCCGCCGACGTGATCGTGATCCCGCGTTCCTGCTCCTGGACCATCCAGTCCATGACGGCAGCGCCATCGTGGACCTCGCCGATCTTGTACGTCCGGCCCGTGTAGAACAGGATCCGCTCGGTCGTGGTCGTCTTGCCCGCGTCGATGTGGGCCATGATCCCGATGTTGCGGGTCCTGGCCAGCGGGTACTCGCGGATGGCAGTCATGCGCGTGCTTCCTGCGTCGTTCGGGGGCGGGCCCGCGCCGTCAGGCGCGGGGCGGGGCGGGTGGGTGGCTCACCATCGGTAGTGGGCGAAGGCGCGGTTGGCCTCGGCCATCTTGTGGGTGTCCTCGCGACGCTTGACGGCGGCACCGACGCCGTTGGAGGCGTCGAGGATCTCGCCGGCGAGTCGCTCGGCCATCGTGTGCTCACGACGGATCCGGGCGTAGCCGACGACCCAGCGGAGGGCGAGGGTCGTCGAGCGGGCGGGACGGACCTCGATCGGGACCTGGTAGGTCGCACCGCCCACGCGGCGCGACTTGACCTCGAGCGAGGGCCGGACGTTGTCGACGGCACGCTTGAGCACCGACAGCGGGTCGCCACCCTGGGTACGCGAACCGATGTGCGCGAGCGCGTCGTAGACAATGCGCTCGGCGGTCGAGCGCTTGCCGTCCCGCATCACGCGGTTGATGAACTGGGTGACGAGCGTGGACCCGTACTTGGGGTCGGGGCGCGTCTGGCGGCTCGGTGCGGGGCCCTTGCGCGGCATCTCAGGCCTCCTTCTTCACGCCGTAGCGCGACCGTGCCTGCTTGCGGTCGCGAACCGGGGCGGCGTCAAGTGCGCCCCGGATGACCTTGTAACGGACGCCCGGCAGGTCCTTCACACGACCTCCGCGCACGAGCACGATCGAGTGCTCCTGCAGGTTGTGGCCCTCGCCGGGGATGTAGGCCGTGACCTCGATCCCGGAGGTCAGGCGCACACGGCAGACCTTGCGCAGGGCCGAGTTCGGCTTCTTCGGTGTCGTCGTGTACACGCGCGTGCACACACCGCGCCGCTGCGGCGAGCCCTTCAGGGCAGGCGACTTGGTCTTGCCGGTCTTCGCCTTGCGGCCGTTGCGCACCAACTGCTGGATGGTGGGCATCCGTTCCTCCTCGGAGCGGGCTCGGAGCGGGGTGGTCTCGCGATCGCGCCGACCCACGGGGTCGGGCGTTGCAGACCGCGCGGCGGCCGCATCACGATCGGGTAGGGGGCGGCTGAGTCTCGTTCCGCTGTCCGGCGGGTCCCGGTCCCGGAGGGCGGGTGGCGCCCGGACAGCACGCACGCCGCCAGGAGGGGCCTGACGGCGCAGGAAGCGGAAGGTACCTCTACCCCTCGCCACCGTCAAACCTCGCGCGACCCGGGGTGGGGCCCGCGGCACAACGATCGGCCCCCGGAGAGGGGAACCCGGGGGCCGATCAGTGGAGGGGTGTTGCGCGGTTACATCCCCTCCAACGAACCGCCCCCACCGCAGTGACGCGGCGGGGGGCGGTGGCGTGCGGTGCACGCGCGATCGCGTGCGGGACGGCGTTGGGTCAGGAGCCGGTCTCGTCGCCGTAGTCGCCGTAGTTCCATCCGGTTTCGCCGAAGTTCCACGAACCGTCGCCCTCGTAGCTCTCGGTGCTGGCGAGGAACTCCGCGATGTCCGCGGGCAACGCCTGCTCCGGCAGCTCGGTGTGGCCGACCACGACGTCGGCGTACCGACGCAGCCCGGTCCCGGCCGGGATCAGCTTGCCGATGATCACGTTCTCCTTCAGGCCCAGCAGCGTGTCGACCGAGGACTCGATCGCGGCCTCGGTGAGCACGCGGGTGGTCTCCTGGAAGGAAGCGGCGGACAGCCACGAGTCGGTCGCCAGCGACGCCTTGGTGATCCCCATGAGCATCTGGCGTCCGACGGCGGGCTCCCCGCCCTCCTCTGCCACGCGCTGGTTCTCCTGGCGGAAGCGGACACGGTCCACCGTCTCGCCGGGCAGGAACTCGGCGTCACCGGCCTCGACTACGTGGATACGCCGGAACATCTGGCGCACGATCAGCTCCACGTGCTTGTCGTGGATCGGCACACCCTGGCTGCGGTAGACGTCCTGGACCTCGCCGACGAGGAACAGCTGCGCGGCACGCGGTCCCATCACGTCGAGCAGCTCGTGCGGGTCGATGGCACCCAGCGTCAGCTGCTGGCCAGCCTCGACCTCGACGCCGCCCGCGATCTCGATCACCTCGGTGCTCGTCGCGACGGACGAGCCCCACAGCGACACCGGCCCGCGGTACAGCCGGGCGCCCCGCGGCAGCTCGAACTCGGCCTGCTCGTCGCGCTTGCCCTTGACCCGCAGGACACGGCCCTTGTCGGTCTCCTCGATCTCGACGACACCGGCCAGAGGCGCGATCTCGGCCTTCGCCCGGGGGGTGCGTGCCTCGAACAGCTCCACGACACGCGGCAGGCCCTGCGTGATGTCCTGGCTCTGCGCGACACCACCGGTGTGGAAGGTCCGCATCGTCAGCTGGGTGCCCGGTTCACCGATCGACTGGGCCGCGACGATGCCGACCGCCTCGCCGATGTCGACGAGTTCACCGTTGGCCAGCATCTGGCCGTAGCAGAGGCGGCAGACCCCCACCGGCGTGTCGCACGTCAGCACGGATCGGACCACCACCGTCCGATCCTCGAGGGTGATGCTCGTGGGGCGACCTTCGTCGTCGAACTCGAGGTCGTCGAGCGGCTCGCCGGTCTCGGGATCGAGCCCCTTGACCAGGACCGAGCGCAGAGCCCGGATCTCGCCGTCCGCCACCAGGGTGTCGCCCTTCATGAGCACCTTGCGGCGCCCCGGATAGGTCACGTCCTTGGCGAGCGTCCGGCCGTACAGCGACTGGCTGTCGTGCTCGCCGACCACGACCTCGATACCGCGCGTGGTCTCGCAGTCCTCGTCGCGGACGATGAGGTCCTGCGACACATCGACGAGCCGGCGGGTGAGGTAGCCGGAGTCGGCGGTCCGCAGGGCGGTGTCGGCCAGACCCTTGCGGGCGCCGTGCGTCGAGATGAAGTACTCGAGGACCGACAGCCCCTCGCGGAAGTTCGACTTGATCGGCCGCGGGATGATCTCGCCCTTGGGGTTGGCGACCAGCCCACGCATGCCAGCGATCTGACGCAGCTGGGTGATGTTCCCGCGCGCCCCGGAGTCCGCCATCATGTAGAACGGGTTGAGGGGTCCGAAGTTGTCCTCCATGGCCCGGGACACCTGGTTGGTGGCCTCGGTCCAGATCTCGATCAGTTCCTGCCGCCGCTCGTCGTCGGTGATCACCCCACGCGAGTACTGCTTCTCGACCTTTGCGGCCTTGCCCTCGAACTCGTTGAGGATCGTGGCCTTCTCCTCGGGCGTCTCGACGTCCTCGATCGAGACCGTCACGCCCGCGAGCGTCGCGTTGCGGAAGCCGAGGTCCTTGAGGCTGTCGAGGATCTCGGCGACGCGCCAGCGCGGGTAGCGGTCGGTGCAGCGGTTCACGACGGCGCCGGCGTCCCGCTTTGTCACGGTGTGGTTGACGAACGGGAAGTCGTCGGGCAGCACCTCGTTGAACACCGCACGTCCCGCCGTCGTCAGGACGCGGAAAGTGCGACCCTCCTCGAGCGCCTCCGCCCACGGGTCATCGTCACGCAGATCCTCGGGACGGTCCGGTGCCTCGAGCTCCTGACCACGAACGCGCAACCAGATCCAGTCCTGCATGTGCATCTGGCCGGCGTCGAGCGCCATCTCGATCTCGCCGACGTTGCTGAACACGCGCAGGCTGTGACGGTCGAGATCGTCCGACGGACGGACCGCGTTCCCGCGCTCGTCGTTTGGACCCTCGGCGTAGGTCAGCCAGTAGATGCCCAGCACCATGTCCTGGGTCGGCGTGGCGATCGGGCGCCCGGTGGCAGGTGTCAGGATGTTGTTCGCCGACAGCATCAGGATCCGCGCCTCGGACTGCGCCTCGGCCGACAGCGGCAGGTGGACCGCCATCTGGTCGCCGTCGAAGTCCGCGTTGAACGCGGTGCAGACCAGCGGGTGCAGCTGGATGGCCTTGCCCTCGACCAGCTTGGGCATGAACGCCTGGATCCCGAGTCGGTGCAGCGTCGGGGCGCGGTTCAGCAGCACCGGGTGGTCGGCGATGACCTCCTCGAGGACGTCCCAGACCTGGGGCCGCTGACGCTCGACCATGCGCTTAGCGCTCTTGATGTTCTGCGCGTAGTTGAGGTCCACCAGCCGCTTCATGACGAAGGGCTTGAACAGCTCCAACGCCATCTGCTTGGGCAGCCCACACTCGTGCAGGCGCAGCGTGGGCCCGACCACGATCACCGAGCGACCGGAGTAGTCGACGCGCTTGCCGAGCAGGTTCTGACGGAACCGACCCTGCTTGCCCTTGAGCATGTCCGACAGCGACTTCAGCGGCCGGTTGCCGGGGCCGGTGACGGGGCGGCCGCGCCGGCCGTTGTCGAACAGCGCGTCGACCGCCTCCTGCAGCATCCGCTTCTCGTTGTTGACGATGATCTCGGGCGCCCCGAGGTCGAGCAGTCGCTTCAAGCGGTTGTTGCGGTTGATCACGCGCCGGTACAGGTCGTTGAGGTCGGACGTGGCGAACCGCCCGCCGTCGAGCTGCACCATGGGTCGCAGGTCG
>JAHWKY010000077.1 GCA_019347575.1 Actinomycetota bacterium
TGGTGTCGTGGTGTCCACACCCGAGGCATGCGCGGTGGTCGCGTGCGACGAGGTCACCCTCTCGGTGATCCTGCCCCAGCGCAGATGGAACCGCGATTGCGGCCTCCAGGTCGGGCTGCGCTGGGCCGACGAGGAGCACGACCTCGACCTGTTCGTCTACGGCCCCGACGGTGGGCAACGTCGGAGACGGCCCGTTCGAGCTCCGTTACGACCTCAGCGGATCCGCGACCGATCAGCAACTCCGCCAACGCATCTACCGCAGCGACCGGTCGTGGTCCGAGCGCCGCGCCGGCAGCTACGAGTTCCACCCGACCCACGCGCACTTCCACTACCGGAACTTCGCCGTGTCGCGGCTGTGGGCGTCCGACGAGGAGGGCCGGCGGCTCGGCGACGAGCCCGTAAGGCCCGGACGCAAGAACGGCTTCTGCGTGATCGACATCGAGAACATCTGGTTCGGGCGCTACGGCGACGCCGCCCGCAGCTACTACTTCCCGCAATGCAGCGGGCCCACCGAGACGGGCGAGTCGGGGCCGGTACTGCGACAGGGGATGTCCGTCGGCTGGGGCGACGTCTACAACTGGTTCCTGCCGGGTCAGTACATCGAGGTGAGTGGCGTGCCCGACGGCTACTACCTCCTCGAAACCATCGCCGACGCCGACCAGCTCGTCCTCGAGACGGACGAGGACAACAACAGCGTCTCCGCGCTCATCCGCATCTGCGGCGACGAAGCGGAGTTCGTCGAAGGACCATCACCGAGCTGCGACGACCTCCCCGATGACCCAACACGAACGTCCGGAGGCGCCAAGGCACCAAGGCCCTGAGGCCCGTCCTCCGAGCAACTACCGAGGCATCCCGCCTTCGGACGTGTCACCTACGGTCCGGTGATAGTAGGCTGTGGTGGCTCGCGATCCGACGGCCGACGGAGGGTTCGATGCTCGGTCCCTTGGAGGAACGTGTCATGGCCATCATGTGGGCCGCCGACGGGACCATGACGGTGCGCGACGTGCTGGAGGAGCTCAACGCCGACCGGGATAAGGGTCTGGCGTACACGACGGTGATGACGACGATGGCGCGTCTGGCGGAGAAGGGCCTGCTCGATCGGGAGCGCGACGGTCGGGGCTACCGCTACGAACCTGCGGTCGACGACGCGGCCGAGGTGGCCGTGCGCAACGTCGTCCGCGAGTACGGGGATGCGGCGTTGGCGCACTTCGTCGACGAGGTGTCCGATGACGACGACCTGCGTCAACGGTTGGAGCGTCTGCTGCAGCGCGGGGATGTCTGATGGACGGGGCGAACCGGGCGTTCCTGCTCCTGACGTCGTTGGCGGCGGCGGCGTACGTGGTTCTCGGGTTCTGGGGTTGCGGTGCGCTGGTGACCGTCCTGACGGCGCTGCTCGCTGACGGGTCCGGCGCCATGGTCGGGGCGGGGGCGTGGGAGCTTTGGTCCGGGGTGCTGTTGGCAGCACTGGAGCTGACGGTGTCGCTGGCGGGCATCGTTTCGGTTCAGCGGCAGCTGGTGGCTACCGAGGGGCTCGCGGGATGGGTGCGACGCAACCGGACCGATATCCCGCCACGGGTAGCTGAGGTGGTCGGGGGTCGACGGCTGCGGCACCGCGTCGATGTCGTCGCAACGGACGAGCTCGTTTCGTTCACGTACGGGTTCCTGCGCCCCCGCATCGTCGTGAGTCAGGGCTTGCTGCGTACGTCGAGTCGGGACGAGCTGGCGGCGGTGCTCGAGCACGAGGCGTACCACGTGCGCAACCTCGATCCCCTCAAGATGGCGGTCGCCCGGGCGCTGCCCGCGGCGTTCTTCTTCCTTCCGCTCCTGGGTGACCTGCGGGATCGTTACCTGCTGGGTCGCGAGCTGGCGGCCGACCGCAGGTCCGCGGCTCGCTGCGGGGTCGAACCTCTGGCGGGCGCGCTCGCCAAGGCGGTCGGCACGCCGGGACTGCCTCAGCCGGCGGCAGGCGCGGCATTGGGTGGTGGGCGTGAGCTGCTGCCTGCGCGTGTGGCGCAGCTGGAAACCGGCGTCGAACCTGGACCGCCGCTGCCGTCTCGGCGTCAGGTGGTGCTCACAGCGGCCAGCATCCTGGTGCTGGGCACGGTTCTCGCGATGATCCGGGGGCTGGGCTGGGGCGTCGGGGCTCACCTGCACGCGCCTCCGATGGGGGCGGTGACGACGGCGCCGTCCGCGGTGGCCACCGGATTGTGCCTGGCGTTCTGGGCGTGGGTGGTCTGGCGGGTGGTCCGATGGTCGGTTGCGCGCCCCCGGTAGCAGCTACTACTATTAATAACTAGTACTAGTTGCTGGTAGCGATGAGGGGCGATGATGTCGAGGCTGACTGACCGCGAGACCGAGCGGGTGAGGCGGATCTGGGACCGGCAGGCGGAGCGGTTCGACCGCCAGATGGGCTTCTGGGAGCGGGTCTTGTTCCCGGGCGATCGTAAGTGGGCGTGCCATCAAGCTCGCGGGGACGTCCTCGAGGTAGCGGTCGGCACGGGCCGCAACCTCGAGCACTACCCGGATGACGTTCGCGTCACCGGGGTGGACCTGAGCCCCGAGATGCTGGCGCGGGCACGTCGCCGCGCCGAGGAGGTCCGACCCGACGCCGATCTCCGTGAGGGCGACGCCCAGGCGCTGCCGTTCGCAGATGACAGCTTCGACACGGTCGTGTGCACGTACTCACTGTGCAGCATCCCCGACGACCGACGGGCCGTCGCGGAGATGGCTCGTGTCCTGCGCCCCGGGGGATCGGTGATCCTGGTGGAGCACGTCGCCAGCCCGCGACGTGGGGTCCGGGCCGTGCAGTGGCTCATCCACCAGATCACCCACCGGCTCGCGCTCGAACACATGCTGCGGCGCCCACGCCGCGTCGTCGCCGAGACCGGGCTCGACCCAGTGCACCTCGAGCGACGCAAGGCCGGCATCGTCGACCGCATCGTCGCCCGCAAACAACCGACCCGAGACGCCCCCGACACCGACCCGCAGACCCGACCGGCGACCGGGTAGTGCGCTCGTCGGTCCGCACTGAAGAAGAGAGGTCCATGCCTGCTGGCGTCGACGACGAGCAGCTGTGCCAGCGCGCTGCCGTGCCCCCTGAGGCGCTGGCAGAGTGGGAGTCGCTGGGACTCGTGGAGCGCGATCCAGCCGGGCTGTTCGACGACGAGGCCGTCGAACGGGCACGTCTGCTGTCGTTCCTCGATGCTTGCGGGGTCGACGCGGACGACCTGATGAGATTGTCGGAGGCTGAAGGCGATGTGCTGTCCCGCTGGGCGCACTGGTTCGGCCCGGCGCGGCCGCTCGGTCGGACCTTGACGGAAGCTGCCGACGAGCTGGACGTCGATCTCGACCTCCTTCGGAAGGTGTGGGTCGCGGCAGGTCTGGGCGACCAGACCGAGGTGTTCGAGGACGACATGGACATGCTGCGCACGTTGGTCACGGCGCGTGAGCTCGGGGTCGCCGACGACGTGCTGGTCCAGCTGGTCCGTGTCTGTGCTGATGCGCTGGGCCGGGTCGCCGACACCGAGGTACGTCTGTTCCACTTCCACGTCCACGAGCGACTGCGCGGACAGGGTCTCACCGGCGACGCCCTCGAGGATCAGGCGCAAGCGATCGGTGACGCCCTGGTCGATTCGATCGAACCGATGGTCCTGTACTGGCACCGCAAGGGCTGGCGACGGGCGCTGCGGGACGACATGCTCCTGCACGCCAGGGAGGGGATCGGGGCCGAACCCGACGGCCTCGCCCGGCTACCCGTGGCTGTCCTGTTCGCCGATCTGGCCAGCTTCACGCCGCTGACCGAAGCCATGGGAGACGAGGTCGCCGCCCGCATCCTCGACCGGTTCTCGCACATCGTCAGGCAGGTCGCCTCCGACCACCGTGGGCGTGTCCTCAAGCAGATCGGCGACGAGTTCATGGTCGCGTTCCCGTCCGCGGACGCGGCGGTCCGGTGCGGCTTGGACCTGATGCGCAGCATCGCTGGCGAGTCCGAGTTCCCGGGGATCCGGATGGGCGCGCACGCCGGACCGGCGCTCTACCGGGAGGGCGACTACCTCGGCTCGACGGTGAACATCGCCGCACGAGTCGCCGCGGAAGCCGACCGCGGCCAGTTCCTCACCACCAGCGCTGTACGACACGCCGCCGACGTACCCGAGGCGCGATGGCAGTCCGTTGCGGGCAGGATCCTGCGCGGTCTGAGCGAACCCGTCGACCTGTTCGAGGTCAGCTCTCCCGACGCGCTTGCGGAGCGACCCGTCGATCCCGTCTGCGGGATGCACGTCGACCCGCTGGAAGCCGAAGCCAGCGCACGGTTCTCCGGGGGCGAGTTCCTCTTCTGCTCGACATCGTGCTTCCAGAGCTTCGCTGACCGGCCGGAGCGCTACTCGCCGACCAGCACGACGCAGGACGGCACATGATGGGTCGCATCCTCGCGCTGTCCTGGGCGGTCGTGATCATGCTGGCAGGATCGGTCGCCGGTGCTTCCGAGCCGTCGCCGGACGTGGAGGCCGGCCGCGAGGTCTTCGCGGCGAACTGTGCGATGTGCCACGGCCGGGACGCCGCGGGGATGATGGGCATGCATCCGTGCCTCCGCGGTGCGGTCGATCGTCTGACCCGCGAAGGGGTGGACGTCACGGTGCGCAACGGCCGCGACACCGAACCCCCGATGCCTGCGTTCGAGGGACGCCTGACCGATCGGCAGCTCGGGCAGGTGATCGCCTACATCGAGACCCTGCCGCCCGGCCCGCGCAACTTCGGTGCTCGATCGGATGGAGGGAGCATGATGGACGGGATGATGGGCGGCGGGATGTGGGCGATCCCCGTCCTGGTCGTCGTGGCGATCGTGGCGGTGATCGTCGCGGTGGTCGCATCGCTGCGGTCGGGTCGAGGTCGAGGCAACCGCGAGCCGACGCCGCGAGAGCTCCTCGACCGGCGCTACGCACGGGGTGAACTGACCCGCGACGACTACCTCCAGCGGCGCAACGACCTCGAGGGATGACCGCCAACCGCTACGTGGCCGCGCCGCCAGCCGAATCGCAGAACAGGACGGGGACCGATCCCATGAGTTTCTTCGACCGGGAACGCCCGGACCTCGGCGATATGGCGAGGCTCGGGCTCTTCGAGGGCCTCGCCGACGATGAGCTAGACGAGATCGTCGAGCGCACACATCGGATCAAGATCAAGGCTGGCGATGTGGTGATGCTCGAACGGTTCTCGGGCGAGCAATTCCTCGTGATCCTCGAAGGGCAGGTGGCCATCGTCCGCGGCGGCGATCACGTCGCCAACCTGGGGGCGGGGGACTTCATCGGAGAGATAGGGATGCTCACCGGAGGCGACCGGACCGCGTCGGTGTTCGCGCAGACCGATACCAAGTTCCTGGCGTTCAACGTTGGTCCGTTCGAAGAGCTGATCTTGGGTCATCCGCTGGTCCGTGCCCGGGTCGAGGCAGCAGCGCGAGACCGGGGGTACGGCAAGGGTGACGAGGGATCGTGACCGCGACCATTCGTGACTGGGGCGAGCGCGTTCGCGGTGGCTGCCGACAATCGCCGAGAAGCTACGGGGCACCAACGATGTGCAATCCTGGATGCGCACAGCCATCCAGGATGGCGACTCGATGCCTGCTGCCGCAGATGTTGGACGTCTACGGTCCGGGTCCGGTGGTGTTCAAGCTGGATCACGTGTGACGTCGTTGTCGCGGCGACGGGAAGTCGTACTGCGGTGGCGCCTGCCCGCAGCTCGCGATGCAGGTGTGGTGGTCGAGTGTGTGGGCTGCGCGGAGCAGTGGGTGCCGGCGACGGGGTTGCCGAGGCTGCCGGCGAGGGTGTCGCCGATGTCGTAGACGACGTTGAGCGGGTCGGTGGGGTCCAGGTCGGTGCGCGGGTCGACGGCGTTGGCGGCCGACGCGCCGGGTAGCTGGATGTCGAGGCTGGTGAGGTTGCCGTCGGGGTCGTAGCCGAATCCCGGGTCGAAGAAGCCGGCGTAGTGCACCCGGAACTCGCCGACCACCGCCATGTAGGGGACCATCTCGGCGGCGGTGTCGGGGGGCACGTTGACCGCCTCGCGGCTGACCAAGATGTAGAACGCGCCGGGGTCGAGGATCATGCCGCCCCAGGCGCCGGGGCGCACCGGCTCCCAGAACTCGGCCGGGTCGTAGTGGTCCACGCGCCCGAGGTCGATCAGCGCCGAGTTGCGCCGCGCCCGCCAGCCGACGATGCCGCCCTCGCGCGAGTCGTCGCCTCCACCTCACGAGCGGTCGAGCGATACTGCCGCCGTCGGACGTTCGGCAAGGATGCCGCGCCGACCGTCCGCGTCTTCGACGCCGACAACTATGACAGGGTCCAGGTCGACGACATCGCCACCGCGACCGGGCTCGTCGTGGCCACGGACGACGACGACGACGGCACCTTCGAGCACGAGTACGTCCACTACGGCTGGACGTACCAGCCCGCACCGGTCTAACCGTCACAAGCGCGACACGAAGAACCCGTCGCTCCGCTGCGCCACGCCCCGTGGGCGCAGCGCAGCGAAGTCCCGGGGGATTCCGCATCCTCCAGCGATTTCCGACTCGCGCATTCCGCTAGAACGGAATGTCCGCGTCCTGGAAGCGCTGCTCCTTGTCAACGACGGCATCGATCTTCGTGCGACGGCGCGCGGCGGGCACCGGCTCGGTCGCGTTGTTGCGCTCCCCGCGCTGGGTGGTGCTGCCGCTTGCCGAACCAAGAAACTGGAAATTCTCGACGATCACG
>JAHWKY010000078.1 GCA_019347575.1 Actinomycetota bacterium
GCGCCGCCCGCCGTCGGAGCAGGACGCGCTCGCCGACATCTTCCTCGGCCGGTCCGGCGGAGCCGTGTTGCGGAACTTCGCCGACGCCGTCGGTGAGGTTCATGCCGTGCGCGCTGCCCGGATCCACCTCGAACACGCCCGGGGACGCGAGTCCATCAAGGCCGGCAACTGGGTCGAAGTTCGCGGCGTGCGCGAAATCGCCGTGGCCGAGCCGGTCACGTGCGGCATCCCCGGGCACGATCACCCCGGGACCGAGGTTCTAACCGACCTCCAGCGCGTCGACGACGGGCCGCTTCGCTGGGAGGTCAGCGGCCGCTGCGGATTCGCGACTGACTTCTCGTATAGCAGCGACTGACCCCGGGTGACGATGGCGCTGTGGGCGGGAGCGACTACCCGTCGATGCCTTCGTTGACCGATGCGCCCGAGTTGCCGCAACGTCGGGCGTGCCGCCCGGACCGCCCCGGCATCCGAGCCCCGGCTAGCCTCACCTCGACATGAGCGAGATCGTCGCGCGGCGCGTCGTCGCCAGCGGGCAGGTGCAGGGCGTCTTCTTCCGTGACCAGGCGCGGCGCGAGGCGCGGCGCCACGGCGTCGCGGGCTGGGTGCGCAACTGCCCCGACGGCAGCGTCGAGGCGCACGTCGAGGGTTCGCCCGAGGCGGTCGCCGCGCTCGTGCGCTGGACGCGCGAAGGGCCGCGCCATGCGGACGTCGACGAGCTGCGCGTCCTCCTCGTCGATCAGTCGTCGGACCTCGTGACGGTCGATGGACCTTGGCATGGTCGCTCCTGATCCGATCCGTCCTCATGATGCGGGAAGGCCGGACCGGCCGCAGGTCCCGTTCGACCCGGAGCTACCGCACGGCCGACGCGTGCGTCGCCGCCGCCAGGGTGTCGAGGGCCGCCCGCCCCTTCAGCATCGCCTCCTCCAGTTCCGCCCGGGGGTCGGACAGGGCGACGATCGCCCCCCCGACCCCGATCCCGGCGCCTCCGGATGTCACCACCATGGTGCGGATGACGATGCTGAGATCTGCGGCGCCATCCAGGCCGAGGTAGCCCAGCGCACCGGAGTAGACGCCCCGCGGACCGGCCTCGAGGCGGTCGATGATCTCCATCGTCCGTTTCTTCGGGGCGCCGGTCATCGAACCGCCCGGGAAGGCGGATCGCACCGCGTCCACCGCCGTCGCGTCCGACCGCAGGGCCCCACGGACCGTGCTGACGAGTTGGTGCATGGTCGCGTACGACTCGACGTCGAACAGCCGGGGTGCCCGGACGCTCCCGATCTCGCAGACCGCCCCCACGTCGTTGCGGGTGAGGTCCACGATCATCAGGTTCTCCGCCCGGTCCTTGACGCTGCCCCGCAGCTCCGCGGCCAGCCGTCGGTCCTCCGACGCCGTCCGGCCGCGCGGCCGCGTCCCCTTGATCGGTTCGCTCTCCACCGTGCCGTCGGGGGTCACGCGCAAGAAGCGTTCGGGGGAGGCACTGAGGACGGCGAGGTCACCGAACCGGAGGAACGCCCCGTACGGGGCTGGGTTGGCCCGGCGGTAGAGGAGGTAGGTGCGCAGCGGATCCACGGGCACCTGTGCCCTCAGCGTGTTGGTCAGGCAGATCTCATAGGACTCGCCGTCCCGGATCTCGCGCTGGCACTCGGCGATGAGATCGAGGTACTCGTCGGGGCGGTGACGGAACGTCACGGGGACGGTGGGGCTGCGGTGGCCCGTAGCCTGCCGGGGTGGTGGTTCGGGTACGTCGGCGAGTTCCGACAGCCGGCGGGATGTGCGGTCGATCCAGTCCGCGCCTCCTGGCGCCGGGACCAGGCACAGCAGGTGGATCTCGCGCTCACGGTGGTCGAATGCCACGACACGGTCGGCGAAGACCATCGCGGCGTCCGGCGTGTCCGCACGGTGGCGCTCACGGCCGCCGCACTCCGCCTTCAGCTCGTAGCCGAGGTACCCCACGTACCCGAGCTGGAAGGGCAGGTCCGCCCGCGGGACGCGTCGTTCCCGGAGCCGACGGTCGAGGTGGTCGAGCAGCGGTCCGGGATGGGTGAGGCTGCCTCCGGCGCCGCGCGTCGTCACGAGGCCCCGCCGCACGTCGTAGGTGACGAGCTCGGCCAAGGGCCCGGACGCATCGCCCATGAACGAGAAGCGTGAACGGCCCGGGATGACGGCGCTGCTGTCCAGCCAGAAGGCCTCCGACGAGTCGCCGAACAGCTGGACGAACGCGGTCGTGGGGTCCGTCCACACTCCCAGCGTGCGGTGCCGAGCCCGGAACCGCCCTGGCCCGTCCCTGGATCTGACCGGCGGGGCGGCGGGGGTCTCGGCTCGCCGCTGCCGGTCCGGTCCGTGCCGACGGTGGTGTGACAGCGTCAGCGCACGGAGGTTCTCGATCAGCCGCCTCCCGTGCTCGGTGAGGATCGACTCTGGGTGGAACTGCACACCCCAACGTGGGAACCCGCGCTGACGCACGGCCATGACGACGTCGTCGTCCGTCCACCCGGTGACCTCGATCGCGTTCGGGATCGCGGTGACGGCCAGTGAGTGGTAGCGGACCGCGCGGAAGCCCGACGGGATCCCGTCGAACAGGCCGGTGCCGCGGTGATGCACCGCGCTCGTCCTGCCGTGTACGGGCTCGACCGCGTGCCCGACCCGCCCGCCGAGCAGGTGGCACAGGAGCTGGTGTCCGAGGCATACGCCGAGGAGCGGCAGCCCCGTGTCCCTGAACGCGTGGATCGAGATCCCGACGTCCCGTGTGACCCCAGGGTGTCCAGGACCTGGGGAGATCACGATGTTGTCGAACCTCGTTGGGTCCACCTCCGACCACGGTGTGTCGTTGCGGACGACCGTCGGCGGCCGCCCGTTGACCTCGGCCAGCAACTGGAAGAGGTTGAACGTGAACGAGTCGTGGTTGTCGATGAGCAGCGTGTGGACGCTCACGGCGACGTGCCGATCGCTGCCCCCTCGTCACCGGCAGCCCGCGGAACGGCGGGCCCTCCGAGCCCCTCGATCACGCGGAGCAGCAGACCCGAGCAGAGCTTCGGGACGAACCACGTCGACTTGGGGGGCATCGTCTCGCCCGCGTCGGCGACGTCCAGCACAGCGCCGACGTCGGTCGGCGCGAGCGTGAAGCCGATCCCCCCGTCCCGGCGGCACCGCTCGACGAGCTCCTGCACCCCGCCGTCGCCCGAGACGAACTCCAGCCGAGGGTCCGACTCCGGATGGTCGACCGCGAACAGCGGGGTGAGGATCCGCTCGTGCAGGATCGAGGCAGCGACCCGATCCGTGGGGGCGGACGACGGGAGGTCGGCGGGGGCGGAGAGCCGGAACCACGTGCCGTGGAGCAGCATGCCGAACTCGCCGTTCCGGTCGGGTCGCACCGGCTCCGGACCGGCGCGCGTCACGTCGAAACCCCGCTCGCGCAACCGTTCGGAGAGCTCAGGGTCGGCGCGCCCGGTGTCACGGAGCCAGCGGTGGTACGGGACCGTGTCGAAGTCGTCGGCGGCCGCCATCAGGATGAGCAGGTGCTGGTGCGGGGCGTCCGGGTCTCGGCCGCCAGGCCGCGACCGGCGACGCTCGGCCACGCGTCGTGCGGCCTCCACGCGGTGGTGGCCGTCCGCGATGTACAGGTCATCTTTGTCCGACAGCGCCGTCCGAACCTCGGGGTGCCGTTCGGGAGGCACCGACCAGAGCGTCTGCCGCCCACCCGCCACCGTGATATCGACCAGCGGTTCGGCGTCGGTCGCCCCGCTGGTGAGCGCGTCGAGATCGGGCGCCGAGCGGTAGGCGGCCATGACGGGCAGCGACGAGGCCCCCACCGCGTCGAGGTGGTCGGCGATCCGTTCGACCTGTTCCTCGCGCAGGCGCTCGTGGGGCTTCAGCTGTCCCTCCTCGTAGGCGGCGACCGGGACCTCGGCCAGCAGACCCGTCACCGTGTGGCCGTCGTCGGTGGACCGGTACACGAGGTAGGTGGGCTCCTCCAGGGGTTCGAAGATGCCGTGGTGAAGGAACGCGCGCAGCTGTCTTGCGCACGCCAACCGGTGCTCGGCGAGGCGTTCGGGCGGGATCGACGAACCGGAGCGCACGACGTGCAGGATGCTGAGCGGCTCCGCCTCGATGTGCGCCTCCAGCTCCTCCTGGGACACCTGCCCCCGCGGGGGCGCGACGACCCGTTCCGCCACGTCCGGCCGGACCAGGTAGCCGCCGAAGGGTCGCGGACGCATCGACCCTCAGTCCTGCGCCGCGGGAGGACGTGGCGGCGGTGCCTGCGAGAGCCCCACGTGGATGACCTCGTCCACCGCGTCGAGCTCGGCGACGATGCCGCCGGTCACCGGCCCGGCGACCCGCATCGTCGCGCACGCGGCACGTCCGCCGGCGAAGATGTCGTTCTCCATCTGTTCGACGTTGATGCCGGCTCGCCGGAGGATCCCGAACACCTGAGACAGCACCCCGACGCGGTCGAGGTGACGGATGCTTAGGACGATCTCGCCGAGGGGCCGAGTCTCCAGGTTGACGCAGTGGCGGACCTCTCCGGCGTCGAACGCCCGCAGGATCGCCACGACCTCGTCCGCGATCGCGTGCTGAGCCTGCTCGGTGGATGCGCCGATGTGGTGGGTGCCGTACACGTTCGGGTGACGTGCCAGTGACGAGTCGAAGCTGCCCTGCTTGTGGGCCGGTTCGTCCCGGAACACGTCCAGCCCCGCTCGGACGCCCTTGTCGTCCATCGCCTCGGTCAACGCGGCCTCGTCGACGATCTCGCCGCGTGACGTGTTGATGATGACCGCCTCCGCGGGGACGTGTTGCAGCAGTTCGCGTCCGATCATCCCCCTCGTCTCGTCGTTCGCCGGCACGTGGAACGACAGGATCGGGCACGTCCGTGCGAGGGTCGCGAGATCCTCGACCAACCGGATATCCAGGTGTTCGATCGCCGCCAGAGCCTCCGGCTCTCGCTCGTCTTTGTCGATGGCGTGGACCTCCATACCGAACGCCGTCGCCCGCCGCGCGAACTCCAGGCCGATGTCGCCCAGGCCGACGACACCCACCGGGCGGCCGAACAGCCCGCGGGCGCGCGAGTAGCGCCGCTTGTCCCAGCGGCCGTCGCGGAGATCCCGGACGTTGTCGGGGATGTGCCGGTCGATCGCCAACAGCAGCCCGAACGCGAGCTCGGCCACGGCGATCGAGTTGCGCCCCGGCACGTTGCAGACGAAGATCCCACGACGGGCGGCGGCCTCCAGGTCGATCGTGTCGGTGCCCGAACCCGCGCGGACCACGAGCCCGAGCGGGTCGGATGCGTCGAGTGCATCCTCGGTGACGCGCGTGCTACGGACGATCAGGGCGTCGTGGTCGGCCACGGCCACGGGTAGGCCGTCGCCGTCGAGCTGGGGCGCGTCGGTGCAGGTGTGCCCCAGCTCCTCCAGTCGTCGGCGGTGCGGCTCGGGGAAGGCATCGGCGATGAGGACACGCATCATCGGTGAGACCGGTGGTCGGCTGCATCCCCACCGTAGGCATCGTTGCGCTGTTTGGGAAGGTTGCGTATCACGGAACATCCGCTGGCGGATCGATCGCCACGAGTGTCCCCGCCGTGGCGACGAGCAGGGGGTCGGGAGCTGCGCGGAGGACCCGACCGGACAGCTGCAGGGTCCACCGGTCGGTGCCGTCGCGGACGTCGACGGCGAGGATCTGCCCGTCCGCGTCGATCACGACCCCATCCTCACGGAGGTGTGCGTCCTCCAGGCCTGTGACCGCGCGGCGCCACCGCTCCCGTCCGGACGCAGCGTCGATCGCCACGACATCGGGACGACTCCTGGTCTTCGCGAGCACCATCTCCGGTCCGGCGTCGAGCAGCTCCAGGGGCTCGGGGGTCGCGCCGACCGCCCACCGGATCCTCCCGTCGTCCCTCCCGAGGCTCCACAACCGTCCGCGACGCCCTTGCACGGTGACGCGGTCGTCGGCGACGGCGATCGAGACCGGCAGCGCGCCGAGGTCCCGGGTCCAGCGCACCTCTCCCGTTCCCCCGGAGACGAGCGAGACGTGGGAGGTGTCGTCCCCGATCACCACGTCGTCGCCGGACGTGACGTGCGGACGGTTGTCGAACGTGACGCGGGGGACCCGCCAGCGGATCTCACCGGTGGTCGGTCCGAGTCCGATCACGCCATCGACGACCACGACGAACGGGCGGTCGCCGCTCGTGCCTGCGGACAGCACGTGCTGTTCCGACCAACTCCAGTCGGCGGACCCGTCGTCGACGTCGAGCGCGATCATGGTGGCCCCGACCTGCAGGTAGACGTTCGAGGTCGTCGCAAGCACCCTGCGGATCGTCTCGCCGGCCCCGGGCAGCTCCTCCGCGGCCGTGTCGATGCGGTGTTCCCACCGGAGCGTCCCGTCCCCGCGTCCCAGTGCCAGCAGCACGCGGTCGTCCACGGTCACGTACAGCGTCCCCTGTCCCTCGGCCCGTAGCTGTGTCGCACCCCCTAGGCGGACCGCCCACCGCTGGACGCCGTCGGCCAGGGTCCTGGACTCCACGAACCCACGGCCGTCGGTGAGGTACAGGTCGCCGTCGGATAACAACCAGTCACGTTCGCCGCCCGGCGAGGCGACGGCCCACCTCCGGCACGGCGAACCGACCAGCGGCACGGTCATGGTGGGTCCGATCCGGCAGGTGGGGAGGGACG
>JAHWKY010000079.1 GCA_019347575.1 Actinomycetota bacterium
GAGGTGATCCGTGCCGTCCAAGCGCGAGACATGGATGCGCTCGAGCGTCTGGTGGGCGATGGCTTCACGCTGACGACCGGTCGGCCTGGCAAGGAGGTGCGGTCACGTGACGAGTGGATGCGGGTGACCGAGCTCGAGTACGTGATCGACGACTACGACTTCGAGGAGTTGGCGGTGCAACGCTACGAGGGGTGCGCGATCGTGCGTAGCCGCTACCGACAGCGGGCACGCATGGGCGACCTTCCACGTGACACCGTGTTCCGGATGACCGATGTCTGGGTGAAGATGTCCGACGGGTGGAAGCTGCAGGCCCGACACGCGCAACCTGTCGAGGGCGACTGAGAGGCCCACCGGTGAGGATGATCGTGCTCGGCGCCGGAGCGGTGGGAGGCGTGGTAGCCGCCCGGCTGGCCGAGTCCGGACAACAGGTCGTGGTCGTGGCCCGTGGACGACATCTGGATGCGATCCGCCGTGACGGGCTGACACTCGCGACGCCGGACCGCAGGTCGACCTGCGAGGTCGCTGTCGTCCCGTCTCCGCATGGGATCGACCGGCAGGACGGCGACGTGGTGCTGTTGGCGGTCAAGAGCCAGGACACCTACCCGGCGCTCAGCGACCTCGTCAAGGTCGCTCCGCCGACCACGCCGGTGGTGTGCCTACAGAACGGGGTAGCCAACGAACCAACAGCACTGCGCTGGTTCGAGCACGTGTACGGAGTGGTCGTCATGCTGCCCGCGACCCACCTCGAACCGGGTGTCGTCGCCCAGCACTCCTCGCCCGTGCCCGGTCTGCTCGACATCGGCCGGTGGCCGTCCGGTGCCGACGGCCTCTGTACCCGGCTCGCCGATCTCTTCGGTGAGGCGGGGTTCGATGCACGTGTCCTGGACGACGTCTCGCGATGGAAGTACGCCAAGCTGCTGGCCAACCTGTCCAACGTCGTGGGCGCGTTGTGCGGTCCGGACGAACGTCACGGTCGGATCACGGAACTGGCGCGCGAGGAAGGCCGTCGCTGCCTCGACGCGGCGGACATCGCGTTCGCCTCGGTCGAGGAGGATCGCGGCCGCCGCGGCGACCTGCTGCAGGTCCAGGCCGCGGTGGGCCAGCCGCGCCAGGGCAGCTCGTCGTGGCAGAGCCTGGCGAGAGGGACGGGGACGATAGAGACGGACTTCCTCAACGGTGAGATCGTCGGGATCGGCAGGCTCCACGGGGTCCCGACACCGGTCAACGCGCTGCTCCAGCAGTTGGCTCGCCAACACGCCCACCAGGGACGTCCTCCAGGCGGGGTCAGTACCAGTGACGTGCTCGACCAGCTCGAACGAGAAGCCTGAAACGACCACCCCGCGCAAGGGAGGAGAGCTGGGAAATGCCGAAGTCCCGAACACGCGTCCGTCATGTAGCGCTCAGAGAACAGCTCATGAGGTTGTCCGTCCACCCAAACCCTCCGGGCCGCCGCGACGCAGCAGGAACGCGTAGAAGTCGTCGATGTCGGCGGCGGTGAGCTTGGCCACCGACAGATGACCCAGATGTGGCCCCAGGTGGCAGGTGGTCGCCCACCGGGCCGTCGCCTGCGTCGACGGCTCCACTCGGGTGACGCCGCCGCCGACCAGCGTTCCAGCAGCTCCGCGAGCGTTCCCGCGTGCGTCGCGGCGTTGTCGACCTCGGCGACCAGCGCCTCCAACTGGCGCTGAGCGGTCCGGCGGCTGCCGGCCTCGGCAGGAACGCTCCCCTATCGCTTTCTGCTGACTTGAAAACGAGTTCTGCTGACTTGAAAACGAGGGTTTCAGCGGGGAGTTCCGCGTGACGAGACTCGCAGCCGTCTTCTCAGCGGACGCGGACCCTCCGGCGTAGGACGCCGGCGGCGAGCATCAGGGCGAGCACGGCCAGCACGGCGACGCCGCTCGCGGCTGAGCTCTCGGCGCCGGCCAACGCGGCGTCGTCCGGCTGTCCCGCCGACGACGGCCGGCCCTTGGTGACCTCCACCGACACCGTGTCGGCGCCGCTCAGCTCTCCGTCCTCGCTCGTCGCGCTGACGTCGACCTCGTGCGTGCCCTTGGCGTTGCGGGGCGGCTCGACCGTGAGCTGCACGGTGGCTTCATCGCCCGCCGCGAGGGCCTGGGTCGCAGGTTCGACGTCCCCGCTCCAGCCGTCGGGGATGTCCGCGGCGAGGTGGAAGTTCTCGTCCACGTCGCCCGTGTTGCGCACGCGGAGCTCGGCGGTGCCGGACTCGCCGGCCCGCACCGAGATCTCACAGTCGATGCACTCCACGGCGACGCCGCGCTCGGCGGGTTCGCCGCCGCCGGGGTCCTGCCGGCCCTCGTTGGTCCACGTCGTGGCGTTCTCGAAGAGCTGGTAGCCGGTGTAGGTGAGCCCGTAGGAGGCGAGCCCGTACGGGTGGAAGTTGTCCTGGGTCGGCTCGGGCAGCAGCGCCCCGAGGATCCGGATCACGCCGTCGCCGTACGCCACCTCGCCCAGCGAGACGCCGTCCCAGCCCGAACCGCCCTCCGGCCCGGGCCGGACGAACGAGCGGCCGAGGTGCAGCCCACCTGCCGCGAGCCACGCCTCCTCGTCGACGACCCAGATGGGGGCGTCGCATCCGGAGCTGCACGTGCTCGGGCCACCGACGAGGTAGCCCATCGGGACGGGCTCGTAGGTCTGCCGCCGGTCGTAGTACTGCTCCCCGCTCAGGGTCTGGCGTCCGCTGGCCGTGCCGTCCTTCTGGATGCCCTCGGTCAGTGGGTGGCGGTCGAAGGTCGGCTGGTCACCGTCGTTGAAATCGACGTACCCCGCGTAGTAGACGCCCCGTTCGACCGCGTCGGCCGGTACGACCCCGAGGTCGGCGAGCCCGGCCACCGCCCCGTCGGTGAGCACGAGGTTGCCGCCGTGCTCGACGAACCCGGCCAACGCCGCCGCGTAGTCCTCGCGGTCGCCGTCCTCGGGCATGAACCGGTCGGCGACGACGACGGTGTCGAACGTCCGCAGCAGGCTCGGGTCGGCCACGACGTCGGAGACCGACAGTCCGACGAGCTCTTCGCCCCCCTCGGCGACGAAGTCGTTGAGGTCGTCGAAGAAGTCGGTCCGGGACACGTCGTACGGCGCCTGGTCGTCCCATCCGGGGATCGCGTCGGCCCGTGAGAAGCGGACGTGATAGCGCGTCGGCACCGTCCGGGCCGCGTTGGTCTGCACCCGGTAGAGGCCCGGCTCGGGCCGGTTGAGTTCGAGCTGCACGCCCGCCTGGACGTACAGGGGGCTCTGGTTGAAGCCGTGGGCGACCTCCTCGCAACCGTGCTCGCTCATCGCGCCGACCTCGTGGGCGTGCTGGTGGGTCATGGCGCCGTCGGTCCGGCCGCAGTACTCGAGTGTCATCTCGCCCAGGAACGCCCACTGCGCGGAGTTCGGGGAGATCCCGCGGGCGTTCGCGTAGGTGGCCTCCACGGTCATCCCGCCGTTGAAGAACCCGTCGTTGGGTCCCTTGACCTCGAACTCGAAGCCCTGGAGGCCGTTCAGCTCGTGACCTTCGATGTCGTCCTGGGTCGGCAGGTCGAAGATGTCCGGCTCCACGACGAAGTCGGAGCCGTCGCTCTGCACCCGGCTCGGGTCGTCGACGTAGGCGATCCGACCGCCCGGCTCGTAGGCGACGTCCTCCTCGAACAGCAGCGCGGTCACCTGGCTGTAGACGAGGGACTTGTTGCCCTCGATCTGGAGCTGGACGATGTCCGGCTCGAACACGTTGTTCGGGGCGAGGTGGGACAGCGCCATCTCGTTGTTGATGCCGATGCCGCCGAGCCCGATCACGGGGTTGTCGATCCAGTCACCCATGCCGCCGGTGATCTGGTACTCGATCGTGTCCCACACGGTCCCCCACTGCACCGTGCACATCGGGGCGGTGGTCCGGCCCTGCCCGAAGAACGGCTCCGGGACCGGGCCGGGACAGTCCTCTGCCCGTGCGACGTGCGGGGACCAGGTCAGCCGCTCCTCCGCGTCGCGCCACATCATCAGGGCGGTGTCGACGGTGATCTGGTTCTTGCGGTAGTCCTTCTGCCCGGCGCCGAGCAGCGTGTACGACAGCGAGTTCGCCGTGACCATCCCGTGCAGGTCGATGCCGCCGGCGAAGTGGCCGTCCGAGGTCTGGGTGTCGGACACCCACTTCAGCCACTTGCTGAACGCCCGCGTCTCCGGCTCGCTGAACGAGGTGTAGGCGGGGTCGGAGTACCCGACGGTCGCCCAGTCCCGGTTCAGGTCCATCCCGTTGCCGTTGTAGCGCTGGTAGAAGACGCCGCCCTGGGAGTAGTCGCCGCGCGACCAGCCGTCGGGGTTGGAGAGCATGAAGAAGATCACGCCGTTGGCCAGCGCGTCACCGGCGGTCGGGCTGCGCTGCTCCTCGTCGAATGGGTCCAGGAGCCTGCGCGGATCGTCGGGTGTGGAGCCCTCGGCGGCGCAGTCGATCTGGTCCGGGGCGTCGCCGTTCTCGCACGCGGCCCACGTGGCGAGGTCCTCGACCGCCCGGATGCCGCCCTCCAGCCCTGCGCGCTCGATGCCGTGGATCGACAGGGAGTACACGAAGTGCTTGCGGTCGGCCTCCGGCAACGGCGCCGAGGGATCCCGGTCGGTGACCTTCACCATGTAGAGGTCCTTCTGGTCCCGGGAGAGATCCTCCCGAGGCAGGCCGGCCGAGCGGAAGTCCTCGCCGGTGAACTCCGGGTGGTCGCCGTACTGGGTCCGCAGGTTGAGGACCTGGATGTAGCGGGGGAACTTCCGCTCGAGGTACTTCAGCCCGTCGATCGCCTCGTCCCACTGGACGAACTGGCCGGCGCAGACGTTGCCGTTGGCGTGCGGCGACTTGGTGGGTGCGCCCTCCACGCATCCGTGGGGGTCGGGGAAGGCACGTCCGAATGCCGTGTACGTGCCGTCCTCTGTCGCGACCGGCGTAGCCGCGACGGGCTCGCTGGACAGCGCGACAAGGATCGAGGCCAACAGCGTTGCGACCGCCAGGAGGGCGACGGGACGACGGGTGACGGAACCGAGCATGGCGGACCCCCTCGTGGAGCAGGGGTACGCGACCCCTGCGAGTGCGATCGCCAGCACGGTTCGACGCGACGGCCTCAGATCCCTGCTACGTCGAGCCTGCCGGCGTGATGCTGCTCGTAGGGATCGGTGGCGCGGCGGTCGTCGGCATCGCTGTTGTTTGTGCCGGAAGTCTTGTTGCTTGGGGACAGGACACAGGTTGGAACGTCCTCGGCTGGCTTATCGTCTACAGCCCGATTGTCGGTGCCGTGGTGTTCATCGGGGTCGCCGGATGGCGCCTCCTGCGACTCGACCCTCACGAGCACGGAACCGGAACCGAGGGACCATCCAAGGGGAGCTGATAACGGGGTCTCCTGCTCTTCGTGTGGGTGCTGGCAGGTGAGTTCGGTGTCGTAGACGGCCCTGCGGTGCGGTCGGTTGGGGAAGGGGCCGGTTGAAGTGACGCGCACGGGCCGCCTCGTAGGTTCTGCGGTGCTGAAACCCAGAACCGTGAGAGAGGTCAACCCGTGCGCGTCACTACGGCATTCAACCGTCTTCTGCGTCTGAATGGGGTGCACGTCCGCGAGGTCGAGATCGGCGTCGCGCTCGTGGTGGTCACGGTGGCGTTGCGCCGTCGGGCGCTGATCTGTCCGCATTGCGGGCATCGGACCCGGTCCCGCTACGACACCCGCCAGCGCGAGTCGCGGTGGCGGCATCTGGACCTGGGTGTGTTCAAGCTGGAGGTCCGCTGCCGGCTGCGGCGGCTGGCCTGTCCCGAACACGGGATCGTCACCGAGCAGGTGCCCTTCGCCCGGCACGACGCGCGGTTCACCCGCGACTTCGAGGACCTGGTGGCGTGGCTGGCCACCAAGACCGACCAGACCGCGATCACCAACCTGTGCCGGATCACGTGGCGGACGGTGGGGCGCATCTGCGACCGGGTGGTCGCCGACGTGCTCGACCCGCACCGGCTCGACGAGCTGTTCGTCATCGGCGTCGATGAGATCTCGTGGCGCAAGCAGCACCACTACCTGACCCTTGTCAGCAACCATCAGACGTCGAAGATCGTGTGGGCCGGCCCCGGACGCTCCGCCAAGACCCTCGACGGGTTCTTCGACGAACTGGGCCCTGAACGGGCCGCGAAGCTGCAGGCGGTGTCACTGGACCTGGGCCCCGCG